>JALVPA010000099.1:0-14539 GCA_027026055.1 Campylobacteraceae bacterium
GCTGGGGGTCTCGTTGGCATGGTCGGCGGATAGTTTTAAAAACGACGTACGTGTTTTCCAATCGGAGAACAAAGATAAAAAAATAACGCCTATTACGATTGAGGAGGCGTTTAAAAAAACGGGATTTACCATCGCGGCGAACAACGATATGAATTATCCGTTTACACGCGATTTTAAAAAGACGCATATGGATGTCTATAACCTTATGGTGGTCTATCGTAAAGATACGGCGTTGGCTTTGGCGGAAAAATATCCGGATATCGGTTTGTTTACGCCGTTAAGTATGTCCATCTATACGCGTAAAGGCGATACGACGATTTCCGTTGCGACGCTACGTCCCGAGATCATGGCGGATTTGATGGGAATTCCGAGAGACAATCCCGAAATTGTCAAACTGGGTAAAAAAATCGAAGAGGCGTTGCGTATGGCAATGCCGAAAGGCAAGTTTATCGCATTACCGTATCGTTCCAAAAAGTCGGACAAGCCTGTTATTACACGGATCTCTATGAAGCAAAAAGGAGACGATTGGGAAGATGCCAAAGAGGATTTTGAAAACGCATTCGAAGAGAGACTCGCCCCTAACGGTTTCGTGATGGCGGGATTTACCGATCTCAATTACGATTTCGAAGAGCATGACAAAGAGTGGTACTATTTTTATGATGTTTATTCGATTTGTAAAATCCCGGTGATTTACGAAGTCTCGAAGTTACACCCCGAAGCGGGAGCGTTTGCACCGTGCTCCGTATACAAATATCAAAAACGCGGTGAGAAAACCGTGTATATGGCTTTTCCGAACGTTTATAAATGGATTGCATCGCTCGATATCACGGATAAACCGTCGTTGGAAGTGCTTTTGGATGCGCAAAAAAAGTTTGAAAACATACTCAAAGAGATAAAGCAAACGAAAAAATAATTCGTTTGCTTATCGTGATTTTTGTATCGCAACGCTATCCGCGAGAGAGACCGTACCCCCTTGAACGGTTTTTGCAAAAACACCTCTATCTTCTTTCAACAACGCTGGGATACGTTTGTCGAGTGTGCCGAGGTGACTGCACAAGGTACAATTTTGGGTAATCTCCAAAATCACACTGTCGATATGAAGCCTATCGCCCGGCGACAGTTCTCGAATCGAACCGTTGATAAGAATGTTTTCTCCCAGATAGCCGTAAGGCATCTCGATGCCGAGGCGCTCTTTCACCAAAACATAACTGTCCATTGAAGCGATAAGGATACTGCGGGTTAAACCTTTGGCGTAATGCTTATCGCCGACTACGCCTTCTTTTTCCAGTGTTAAAGTCGATTCGTTATGTGTTTGCGATAAGGTATCCGTTCTAAAAAGGCGAATGATTTTAGTTTGGTGATATGTCATAAATCCTCCGTCAAAATCTATCGTCATTTTACCATAAAGCGAAACAAATCGGTATATAAAGCATATTCTATTTAATTGATGGATTTAAACGGTTTTCTTGAAGAAAGATTGTTTTTTATAATAATTTGTATCAAAATTGCAGTTATTTACAAACAAAAGAAAATATTTGATTTTTTGCTTGACAATTTAACTTTTTTTCTATTACAATCAATGACAATAGCGTCTCTACTCGTCCCCGAGGCGGAGGGCTACGTTAATTTTATAAGGAGGTAATATGACTAAGTTAAGCAACGCTTCTGCATCGGAAACGATCGCATCCGGCAGAAGAGACTTTTTCAAAAAGTCTGCAGCTTTTTCAGTCAGTGCAATGGCCGCGGCTACGCTCGTCGACCCCGTCAAAGTCGACGCTAAAGAGCTTAAAGGCGACCCTGCGATTTTGGAAGAAAAACCGTGGGGAACGACATTCGGATATCCCGTCACACACAATAGATACGGACAACCCTCACCTTATGAGCATCACGTTACAAGACGCAATACCAAACTGCTTTCTTCCGGAAACTGGTACGCCTCTATCGCAATGTGTCCGATTCAAGACCTCGAAGGTATTATCACGCCGAATGGTCTTTTCTTTAGCCGTTGTCACGGCGGTGTAGCTGAGATCGATCCCAATCAGCACCGTCTGATGATTCACGGTCTTGTCGAAAAGACGCTTGTGTTGACGATGGACGAATTGAAGCGTTATCCGAGCGTAAGCCGCATTCATTTTATCGAGTGTCCTGCAAACGGCGGCCCGGAGTGGAGAGGTCCGCAGTTTCCTTCCATCCAGTTTGCCAAAGGGATGATGAGTTGTGCCGAGTGGACGGGTGTCTATATCAAAGATATCATCAAAGATCTCGGGTTGAAGCCCGAAGCGCGCTGGATGCTCGCCGAAGGTGCGGACAACTCGCATATGGGACGTACGATCCCTATCGATAAAGTACTTGACGATGCGATGATCGTTTGGGCGCAAAACGGGGAGGCGCTCAGACCGGAGCAAGGCTATCCGATCCGCTTGCTCGTGCCAGGATGGGAAGGAAACCTTTGTGTCAAATGGTTGTGTCGTCTCGAGTTCGCTTCCGAGCCTTTCTATGCGAAAGAGGAGACGGCAAAATATACGGCGCTTAAGCCGAGTGGTAAAGCGATCCAGCACTTCTATGCCAATGAGGTCAACTCCGTAATTACCAGCCCGTGCCCCGAAAAACCTTGGACGGATTTGAAAAAAGGCGATATCGTAGAGATCGAAGGATTGGCTTGGTCGGGTATGGGAACCATCGAAGGTGTCGACATCTCGTTTGACGGCGGTAAAAACTGGGTGGAAGCGAAATTGAAAGGCTTGGTACTTCCCAAAGCTTGGACACGCTTTAGCTATGTATTCAAGTGGGAAGGCAAGCCGCTCTTGCTCTCCAGCCGCGCAAGAGACGATGCCGGACATATCCAGCCGACGGTCAAACAAGAAAGAGAGGTGATGGGTGTCGAGTCGGTCTATCACAGAAACGCCATCCATACGTGGGAAGTTACAGCGAAAGGGGAGGTGAACAATGTTCAAGTCTTATCGTAAAGCGATTCTTTCGGTAGCGCTTCTTGCCGCCGGCACCACCGTGCTATTTGCCGAAGGAGCGTCTCGCACATACGCAAACGGGAAAAAAGTAATCGACGGTGGGGTGACCTATCCGGTAAAAAACGGTATGACGTCTCTTTATCACGTAAACGAAGAGGCGCATAAAGCGCATTTCAAGCTTGGTAGACCCGCCACACCCGATGAAATCAAAGCGTGGGATATCGACGTCATGCCCGACGGTACGGGTCTTCCCGAAGGTCACGGCACCGTCGAAGAGGGTGATGAGATTTACGAAGAGAAGTGTGCTGCGTGTCACTTTGATTTCGGCGCGGGCGGTGCGGGCTATCCCGCATTGCAAAAAGGTAACGCTTACGAGGGCCAGAAGTCGTTGACCAATCAACGCGTCGACGGCAACGACGAAGGTCCCATCAGAGTTTTCGGTACGTACTGGCCGCGCGCAAGTACGCTTTGGTGGTATATCAAAACGGGTATGCCCCATCCGCATCCGATGTCTTTGACGGACAACGAAGTCTATGCGCTGTGCGCCTACATCATTTCGCTCAACGAACTCAAAATCGACGGCGAAGAGCTTGACGAAGAGTATGAACTCAATAGAGAGAAGTTCTTGAAACTCGAAATGCCGAACAAAGACGGATTCGTTCCGAAAATCGACGGTAAAAACGGTCTTGAAAATACGCGTAAGTTCTTCAACGACTTTACCAACTACGGTATTGCGCCGTTGAAAGATCCGAAAAAACGCTGTATGAAAAACTGTTTCAAGGGTAAACCGAAATTAGCGCGTATCTCCGGTAGCGGTATCAGCGATTACATCCCGCCTATCTCCAACAAAAAAGAGCTTCCGAAGAAAAAAGAAGGAGCGGGTGCGGAGCATCCCGGTAAAAAAGCATACGAAGCTTCGTGTGCCGTATGTCACGCGACGGATGCGATGGGTGCACCGGTGGTCGGAAACAAAAAAGATTGGGAAAAACGATTGGCAAACGGTATCGAAAAGGTATACCACAATGCGATTCATGGAATCAACGGTATGCCTCCAAAAGGCGGTACGTCGTTACCCGACGACAAAATCAAAGAAGTGGTTGATTATATGATCAGCCAGTCCAAGTAACCTTCACGGTTGCTTCACAATTATTTGTGTATAATGACGCATAAGGTTTTTGCCTTTTGCGCAAAATTCAACTTAAAAGGAAAGAAGATGAACAGAAGAAACTTTATCGGTTTTGGTGTGTTGGCGATGGCGACATTGCCCGCTACGCTAAGTGCATTCAGCTCGATCGATTTTAGAAAAACGAAGCCCGATACCTGGACGGCAAAAACGGTCGACAACGCCGTCAAAGCGCTTTACGGCGATATCAAGCCCGAAGAGAGCGGTGTAACGGTCAAAGCGCCGAAAGTCGCAAGCAACGGCGGTGCGGTGCCCATTACCGTCAAATCGGATATTCCGGCGAAAACGGTGGCGGTATTCCAAGATATGAACCCCGAAAGCGCAGTAGCGGTATGGAATGTGCCTGAAGGCGGTATTGTCGATTATTCTTTTAAGATCAAACTCAAAGCAACGGACGAAAACGGCGGTAACGGAACGGTTTATGCGATCGTCGAAGGCAGAGACGGTAAGTTCTACAAAGGTAAAGTGTCGCTTCAAGTTGCAAAAGGCGGATGTGAAGGGTAACCTTCTTCCAAGCCTAATTTACAGATTGACAGATAAAGATAAAGGATAAACAATGGGTACAATGAAAATCAAAGCAAAAGAGAAAGACGGTATCGTAAAAGTCAAATTTATGATCAAGCATCCGATGCTTACATACGATCAGGCGAAAAAGAAAGGGACCGATCCCAACTTTATCACGCATATCGGCGCGAAAGTGGGCGATAAAATCGTTTACGATGTCTCGACAAGCCAATTTTTCTCCAAAAACCCGCAATTCAAATTTAAGTTTAAGGGTGCGAAAAAAGGCGACGAGCTTTGCATCACATGGACGGACCTTTCCGGAAAAACCGTTACGGAGTGCAAAAAGATCAAATAAGATCTTTTGCGTGCATGCCGCAAATGCGGTGTGATCTTTTGTATCCGAAGAATCGCATAGAAAAAATCACACCACTTCAAACCAATAAACCACTTCTCTGCTGAGTGTCGCCTCTTTGCGTGCGCGAAAGTGCGCTTCCAAGTCGAAATCTTCTTTACCATAACCTCCTTTGTATTCGTCGATAAATCGGTTGTAGTCGCGCTCTTTCATGGCATTGATTTCGTAAACAACTTTATGAAGCGTTCGCGCGTTTTCAGTGTACTCTTCTCGGGAAATTTCGTTAAGATTGATGCTTCCGTAACGCTCCTCTTTGGGTAAAGTCAAATGCATTTCGAGATAGGCGCGCATCGATGCCAACATATGTTGCACTTGCGAGAGCGTAGCATTGGAAGGAAGGGACAATATACGTGTAGGATGTGTTTTGTCGTAGCCCCAACTTCCTTCGATATCCAAATCGGCATCGAAAGCGGCTTTGATAACCTCTCGTATCGGTTCGGTGTCCGGAAGTGCTTTGAATTCGCCCATGGTGCATCCTCTTTTTTGGATATTGTATAACGAAGAGGATTAAACGTGACTATAGTATCTTACAAAAGGATTTGAGAAGGTGCATGGCGAGATTATAGCCCCGCTTCTTCGATAGCTTCGGCTTGCGCGTGTGCAACGAGCGGATCGATAACGAGTTGGAGGTTGCCGTTGTTCATCACATCATCCAGCGCATAGAGTGTAAGCCCGATACGGTGGTCGGTGATACGGTTTTGGGGATAGTTATAAGTGCGGATCTTTTCGCTACGATCCCCGCTGCCTACTTGTAGTTTTCGCTGTGAGGATTGCGCTTCTTGTTGTTTGCGCATCTCCGCCTCATGGACGCGCGCTTTGAGGATTTTCATCGCTTTTTCGCGGTTTTTGTGCTGAGATTTTTCATCTTGGATAGCTACGACGATCCCCGTGGGAATATGTGTCAAGCGAACGGCCGAATCGGTGGTATTGACCGATTGCCCGCCGCATCCGCTGGAGCGGTATACGTCCATTTTGACTTCGTTGGGCTTGATGTCGATTTCGACATCTTCCACTTCGGGAATCACGGCGACAGTGATGGCAGAGGTGTGAACACGCCCTTGTGTTTCGGTAGCGGGAACGCGCTGAACACGGTGGGTCCCCGCTTCGTATTTGAGCTTGGAGTAGACGTTTTCTCCTTTGATAAGCGCAATCAGTTCTTTATAGCCGCCCGCACTTCCTTCGCTGGAACTAACAATTTCGACGCGCCAACCGTTCTTTTCCGCAAAACGGGTATACATGCGAAACATATCCGCAACAAAGAGCGCACTTTCGTCTCCGCCGGTACCCGCACGTAATTCAAGGTAGATGTTTTTGTCGTCGTTAGGATCTTTGGGGAGCATGAGGATTTTGATCTCCTCTTCGAGAAGAGGAAGCTCCTTTTCAAGCGCGTCAAGTTCTTCTTTTGCCAATTCGCCCAGTTCAGGATCGTTTAAAAGGCCTTTGTTTTCTTCGATTGCTTTGTAGACTTCGGTATAGCGCTTCGCTTTTTCCACCAGCGGAGTAAGCTGGGATTGTTCTTTGCTCAGTGATTTCATACGTGAAATATCGTTGACGATATCGGGACTGCTTAGGAGTTTGTTGAGTTCTTCGTAGCGTTTGATAAAGGGTTCGAGCTTTTCTTTGAGCATGGTATCACCCTAAAAAGTTGATATGGTGTCGGACACAATGTCCCGCCGAAAAACATTTCGGCTATGTGCGAGGAGAAGTTAAAAGGGGGGTTAGGCTTCGAGTGCGTTGACTTTTTTGTGCAAGCGGCTTACTTTGCGCGCAGCCGTTTGTTTCTTGATAAATCCTTTGCTAACGAGCGCATGGATCTTTTTGTTCGCTTTCTTGAAAGCCTCTTGCGCTTGCGCTTTGTCTCCCGCTTCTACCGCGGCGATGACGGCTTTAGTGAGGTTTTTGAGGCGCGTTCTATAATATCTGTTACGTTCCGTTTTTTTGGCCGTTTGCAAAATACGTTTTTTTGCTGACTTGTGGTGTGCCATAGACTTTTCCTTTGTTTCGTTAAAATAGTGGTACTCGGTTCACTCGAAATATAGCGGAGTGAGAATAGTGGGCGAATAATAGCTAAAAAAAGATTAAAAATTTATTAATATAAACTTCAAAACGGCATTAGCCACACTATGGTACAATAGAGTCGCATTATTATTTGTTTGAGAAAAGGAAAGTCGTGGGATTGTTCGGAACGGACGGGGTACGCGGAAAGGCGGGTAAAGAGGTGACCGCAAGTAGCGCGATGCGATTGGCGATGGCAGCCGGTGTCTATTTTAAGCGTAACGGCACGACCAACAAAATTTTGGTGGGTAAAGATACGAGACGAAGCGGTTATATGATAGAAAACGCCATTGTATCGGGTTTGACGGCGGTAGGTTTCGATGTCATTCAAATAGGTCCTATGCCGACGCCGGCGATTGCGTTTTTGACGGAGAATATGCGATGCGATGCGGGGATTATGATTTCGGCAAGTCACAATCCCTACGACGACAACGGCATCAAGTTTTTCGATTCTTTCGGTAACAAATTGCAAAAAGGCTCTGAAAAGGAGATAGAAGCGATCTATGAAGACGATGTCGCCATCGAGGCGGCGCAACAGACGGGAAAAAACATCGGGCGCTCCAAACGTATCGACGATGTGATCGGACGGTATATAGTGCATATCAAAAACTCTTTTCCAAAGCCGCTCGGTTTGGCGGGAAAACGCATTGTTATCGACTGCGCCAACGGTGCCGGATACAAAGTGGGGCCGACGATTTTGCAAGAGCTTGGCGCCGAGACTTTCGTCATTGCAAACGAGCCCAACGGTTACAATATCAACGAATCGTGCGGTGCGATGCACCCCAAAGGATTGGCGGAAACGGTGCTGGACAAGCGTGCCGACTTGGGGATTGCACTGGACGGGGACGCCGATCGCGTGGTCCTGGTGGACGAGCGTGGCGAAACGGTAGACGGAGACAAGCTTATCGGCGTATTGGCAGTCTATTTGAAAGAGCGCGGCGA
This sequence comes from Campylobacteraceae bacterium, assembly GCA_027026055.1. Taxonomy (GTDB): domain Bacteria; phylum Campylobacterota; class Campylobacteria; order Campylobacterales; family Sulfurovaceae; genus JALVPA01. The sequence goes on from JALVPA010000099.1 coordinate 8,063, forward strand.
ACTTAAAGGCGACGGGGTTGCCGCGACGGTAATGAGCAATCAAGCATTGGAAGACTATTTACATACGCATGGATTGAAACTTTATCGTTCCGATGTGGGCGATAAATATGTGATCGAAACGATGCAAAAACACGGGCTTAATTTCGGCGGAGAGCAAAGCGGTCATATCATTTTCAGCGATTATGCCAAGACGGGAGATGGGCTTGCCAGTGCGTTGCAAGCGCTTGCCTATTTGGTGACAAGCGGAAAAAAAGCGAGCGAAGTGTTCGATCCTTTCGTGTTGTACCCGCAGTTGCAAGATAATATACGCGTATCCGAGAAGCCGCCGCTTACATCGTTGGAAGGTTACGACGATTTGATAAAAGAGGTGGAATCCGCGGGGATACGTCATCTTTTTCGTTATTCCGGCACGGAGCCGAAATTGAGACTCTTATTGGAAGGAAAAAACGAAAAAGTGCTTGAAGCGACAATGGCGAAGTGCAAACGATTTTTCGAGCGTGCGTTAGGCTGATGAAAAGTGTGTTGATTGTGCTTTTGGCGCTTATCGGAACCTTTTTGATAGATCAAAGCACTAAAAACCTTTTTTTGGAAGGGTATTATCGAGAAGGCAAATGTGTCGATTTGATTTTACATTTTAACAAAGGCGTAGCCTTTTCGATGTTTTCTTTTTTGGGAGAAGGGCTCAAGTGGTTGCAAACCGCTATCGTGGCGATACTTACGTATGCGGCGTACAAAGAGGGGTTTTTCAAGCGATACGCTTTTGAGACGGGATTGCTTTTGGGTGGTGCTTTCGGGAATCTTTACGACCGTTTCGTTCACGGTGCGGTGGTCGATTTCGTCGCATGGCATTGCGGATTTAGCTGGCCGGTTTTCAATATTGCCGACGTGGCAATCGATGCGGCGGTAGGTATCGTTTTGCTTCGTTATCTCTTATCGAAAAAGTCTACGGACGGTTGAACGTGTCGTTACGCCTTATCGTTTTTGCGTTGTTGTCGTTCGTTGTCGTTTCGTATGCGAAAGAAGTGCGAATTTTGCAACGGCAGGTATTGCCGTGGAAAACAATAGAGGGGTTGAAGTTCAGTGAAATCTCCGATGCGGCATACGATAAACGGCATAAGATTCTTTATATGATTTCGGACGAGGGCAAGCTTTTTGCGTTTCGGGCGCAAGTAACGAAACAAACTCTCGACTTAACGCCTCTGTCGGCGGCAAAAATACGTAAAAAAAGCGGTAAATCGTTCAAAAAATGGGCGATGGATAGCGAAGGTTTGACAATCGATGCGAAAGGCAGGCTTTACGTCTCTTTCGAAGGTAAGGCCAAAATATGTCGTATCGGCGGCGTAGGTGAAAAGATGGGGCGGTGCCTCAAAACATACAGATTGCCTAAAATATTACGCAAAACCAAGCGATATCGTAGTAAAAACAAGTCGTTGGAAGCGTTGACATGGCATCCGCGACACGGGCTATTGACCGTAGCCGAATGGCCGCTGAAAAAAGACGATAAAAAACGACAAACGATCTATGCGCTTGACGGAAAAAGATGGCATTTTCGCGCCGAACCCGAAACGCGAAGCGGTGTAACGGCGATAGAAACGGAGCCGAACGGAGATGTGTTGGTTATTGAACGTTCGTTTGTCGATTTTTTTTCGCCTTTTGTGGTGACGTTGAAGCGTATTCGACTATCGGAATGCAAGGTCGGCTCAATATGCCGAAGCGAGGTGTTGCTTAAAATGAATACACATCAAGGGTGGGATATCGACAATTTCGAGGGTTTAGCGCGTGTGGATAAAGAACGTTATGTGATGGTGAGCGATAACAATGACAACTTTTATCAACAAACGCTTCTGTTTTATATCGAGGTAAAGCCGTGAAATATATTTCGGTTCTCTTGACGGTCGTATCGGCGGCAGTGATGTTTTGGTTCGGGAGTCGAAGTTATATTTCCTCTCATGCTTATGCGTATGACGTAGCACGGCAAGTCTCTCTCATGAATGTGGAGGATTTGACAAAAATGCATTTGAAGGCGTGGATGGAAACGCTTTCCTTCGGGTTGTATCACGACGAGACAAAAGAGAAGTTGGCTGCTTTGGCGGAGCATGCGCGAAGTGCGAAAAGCGATACTTTCGAGGCGATGTATATCGCTTTGGCGGCGGCTTTTGCGACATTGGCATGCGCCCTTTTCGTATCGAGACGCTTTTTTGTCGTTGTCGGAAGTATCGTGTCGCTTGCATTGTTGACAGCGGGAATTTTCGCGCCGATTATGATGATGACGATTCACAAAGAGGTACCGTATCTGGGGGATGTGGTACTATCGTTCGAATCAAAAAGCGTTACGGGTTCCATCCGGTCACTTTATGAACACGGAGAAATGATTCTGGCTGTGCTGATTGCGCTTTTTTCCGTGGTGATACCGGTATTGAAAAACCTCGGTTTTTTATTTGTCGCAATTTTTTATCGCGCACCTTTTGCCGCCGCTATCGTACGTTTTTTCGCTCATCTCGGAAAATGGTCGATGGCGGATGTCTTTGTCGTGGCGACTTTTTTGGTCTATCTTGCGGGGAACAATAAGACGGGAAGAGCAGAAATCGAAGTCGGTCTCTATTTCTTTTTAGCATATGTATTGGTTTCGATGACGGTTTCCTTGATTGCGGATAGGTTGTTGCACCGATGCGTTAAATGACCATATCGACATCTTCATGGTCTTGAAACGCTTTGAAGATGCGATCGCGTTCGGCTTGATCTTTGACCTCGCAGCTGGCGTTGTAGCTGTGAAATTTACCCGTGCGAGAGGCGTTGCCCGGTGAGCTGAGGTGCGCTTTGTCTCCCATCACTTCTTTGATACAGGCTTTGAGTTTCTCTTTGTCTCGACCGATGATTTTGTAGCCCCAATTGCATGGATAGGTAATTTCGGGTTTTTCCTCGGTGTTGTTATCGAGAATCATCTTTTCTCCTTTTTATTTATTTATCATTTAGCGTAAAGAAATGTTTAATTTATATAAAATAACATATTTCCGGTGATATCGATGCGACTTAGGTCGCACGAACGAAATCGCCCGATTTTCCGCCGCTTTTGTGTTCGAGCTGGATATTGCGTATCACCATGCCTTTGTCGATCGCTTTGAGCATATCGTAAATGGTCAGCAGTCCGACACTGACACCCGTAAGCGCTTCCATCTCCACCCCGGTACGCCCCTTGAGTTTGACGGTCACATAGAGTTTGAAACCGGGAAGTTCCGGGAGCTCTTCGATATCGGTTTTGATAGAGGTAAGCAGTAGCGGATGACACATCGGGATAAGTTCGCCGGTGCGTTTGGCGCCTTGGATGGCGGCGATGACGGCGGTTTGAAGGACGGGTCCTTTTTTAGCGGTATTTTCGACGACGGCGCGGTAGGCCTCGGGCGTTACTTCGATAATACCGCTGGCGACGGCAATGCGAGTCGTTTCGTCTTTATCGGAGACATCTACCATTTTGGGTTTGTTTTGTTCGTCCAAATGGGTAAGTTGCGGCATGAATGTTCCTTGTTTTTTTGCGCATTGTAACATAAAATATGACGATTTTTTTCATTAAAATGACGAAAAAAGTTATAAATTGACGAAAATATAGTGAAAATAGTTGACTTTTTACATCAAAGCGGTTACAATAACGCAAATGTGAAAGGAGTGAATCGTGACGTATGCGTATCTCAGACAGATTCCGGGTTTCGAGAATTTGTCGCGGCAACAACGAAACATTCTCTCTTTTGCATTGACCCGAGGTATTCAGATAGATAAAGAGGTGATCGAGTACAATACGAAGCAGCGTTCGATCGAAGAGCGTGAGGAGTTCGAATCTTTTCTGCATTCGTTAAAAGAGAACGAAGATCGTATTGTCGTCGATCATTTGGCGATTTTGAGCGACAACGCAGAGGAGTTGATCAAGATTATCAACTGCATGCTTAGTCGCGGGATCAAACTGTTTGTCGCCGAAACGGGAGTGACCATAGAGCGCGATACGCCGCTTGAGAAAGTCTTTCCGCTACTTAACGACCTGCGTGAAGCCAAACGTGCCAATACGGGTCGGGTAGGTAGACCGAAAGGGAGTCGTTCCTCTTCGAAATTCGATATCTATCAGACGCGTATTATCGCCATGCTCAAAGAGGGGATGAGTGTCAGCGCCATCGCCAGAGAGCTTGGGGTAAGTCGTAGTTCGCTCAAAGATTACATCGAGTCGAGAGGCATTAGAGAGTTGGTGGAGAGTTCGTGGGTGCAGATCGCCGATGCGCAACACATAGGCGAATCCGGCGATGCAATGCTGATTTGTCCGTTCGATAGGCAAGATACCGTAGAGACGGAACACAAAAATGAAAGGAAGGTATAGTGATGGAAGCGACAACGCAGACAACGGAAAAACCGAAGAAAAATATGGCAAAGGAGTACTTGAAAGGATGGGTACCGTATCGCATCAAGCGGTATTGGGTCTATGTGGCGGTGACGATTCTTTCGTTGATTTTGCCGTGGATCAAAATTAACGGGCATCATATCTTTTTGTTGAGTTTCGACCATAAAAAGCTCGAACTGATGGGTGTGCAGTTCGATATGCAAGAGCTCTACTTGATGCCCTTTTTGTTGATGTTGCTCTTTTTGGGGATTTTCGCGATTACCGCAGTGGGCGGTCGCGCATGGTGCGGATGGGCGTGTCCGCAAACGATTTTTAGGGTGATCTATCGCGATTTGATCGAAACGAAGCTGTTGGGCTTGCGCAAATCGATCAAAAACAAACAAAAAGAGCCCGATATGAGCAAGCCCGAAAACAAGGTTAAAAAGGCGATTGCAATAGCAATATGGTCGGTGCTCTCCGTGATCGCGGCGGCGGACTTTATGTGGTATTTCGTACCGCCCGAAGACTTCTTTCAGTATATCCAAAATCCCGGCGAACATATGATCTTGGTCGGATTCGTTATAGGTATCGCACTCTTTTTGATTGCGGATGTCGTCTTTATCAAAGAAAATTTCTGTATCTATATCTGCCCTTATAGCCGTGTACAGTCGGTACTTTACGACGACGATACCTTGATGGCGATCTACGATCCGATTCGCGGAGGTGAGATCTACGAAGGGCACGGAAACGAACGACACAAAAAGTACAACAAGCGCAAAGAGTTGCTTGCCGATAATCCCAATGCGGAGTGTACGGCGTGCGAAAGCTGTGTTACCGTATGTCCGACACATATCGACATTCGTAAAGGGTTGCAGTTGGAGTGTATCAACTGTTTGGAGTGCGTCGATGCCTGTACGCAAGTCATGGGAGCGCTCGGCAAACCGAGTTTGGTGCAATGGTCGAGCGTGCGCGAGACGGAAAAACACGAAGGCAAAACGCGTATCTTCAGACCGAAAGTGATTGCCTACTTTACAGTATTGACCATCGTTTTGATTGCGTTATTTACAATGGGCAGCAAAAAAGAGCATATGCTACTGAACATCAACAAAACGACAAGACTTTATAAGATTCTCGATGACGGCGGTGTAGAGAACGACTACATCTTCTTGTTTGCTAACACCGATTCGAAAAAGCACAAATATTATTTCGAAATCGAAGGCAAGTTGAAAGAGAAGATACAAATCGTCAGACCTACGGAGCCCTTCGGTATCGCACCGGGTAAAAAACGTAAAAAAGTCGTTGTGCTTAGAACCTATGAAAAGTTGGCGGACAATACGGTCAAAGATACGCCGATTCCTATCACCATCAAAGCTTTTGCGAAGGACGACAAAGAGAAGATTTCGGTATTGCGTCATACGGTTTTCGTCTATCCCAGAGCGGATTTGATAGAAAAGAAAAAGTCACACTAAGTATCCAAGAGGCGATCGTCTCTATTTTCGGTCGAAGGAGTGAGCGATGACGAAGAGAGTGTTGGTGTTGGGAGGCGGATTTGCCGGTATCGAAGCGGCTATCCATTTGAAAAAAGAGGGAATAGATGTTACGCTGGTAAGCGATAGGGATTTTTTCTATATCTATCCGACGTCGATTTGGATCCCTACCGGCGATGCGACATTGGAAGATGTGAGCATCGGTTTGGACGAGTTGGCCAGAGCGCACGATTTCGAGGCGATTGTCGATCCCGTAAAAGCGTTTGACGCGCATACCAAGCGTGTGGAACTTGCAAGCGGTAGGGTGCTGGAAGGATACGATTATGTTGTGCTGGCGCTCGGTCAGGACAAAATCGTGCACAAAGGGATGGAACATACGCTTTCTATTTGCGGAAAGCCCGAAGAAGCCGTAGCGCTACACGACAAACTCGAAACGTTGATTGCCAAAGGCGAAGGGCGTATCGCTTTCGGTTTCGGAGGGAATCCTAAAGATACTTCCGCCGTCAGGGGCGGACCTGCGTTCGAAGTGCTTTTCAATGTCCATCATCGGCTCAAAAAAGAGGGCTTGCGTGACAAATTCGAATTGACGTTTTTCGCGCCGATGCCCAAGCCCGGTGCTAAAATGGGCGAAAA
>JALVPA010000099.1:14549-14899 GCA_027026055.1 Campylobacteraceae bacterium
AAAGCCCTCGAGATGATGGACAAAATGTTTGCGATGACCGACATAAAAAAGAAAGTCGGTAGCAAAATCGTCGCGTTCGAAGAGGACGGTATCGTGTTTGAAGACGGCGAGAAGATCGTGTCGGATCTGACGATGTTCATCCCCGCAGGCAAGGGGCATAGCGTACTGAAAGCTTCGGGGTTGCCGCTGAGCGAAGCGGGCTATGTCGTCACCAACGAATACAACGAGATAGAAGGGTTCGAAACGATTTATGCTATCGGCGATTCGGCGGCGCTTTTGGGACCCGAATGGCGCGCCAAGCAAGGACATGTCGCCGAAGTGATGGCGCGCAATGTCGCTTACAATATCGC
>JALVPA010000100.1 GCA_027026055.1 Campylobacteraceae bacterium
CAAAAACTCCATAAAGTTGTCCAAACTCGCCGAGTCGCTCATACCCTCTTGGATGATATCGCCGAGTCTCTCCAACTCATCGTCGGTAAAGACCTTCGATTTGACCGCCGCCATTTTGGCTTTGGCGTTGAAACGGTTGGCGGTAACGGAGTTGATCTCGCCGTTGTGCGCGATCATGCGGAAAGGTTGCGCCAAACGCCACTGAGGCAACGTGTTGGTGGAGAATCGTTGATGGAAAAGACAAAAAGAGATCTTGAAACGTTCGTCCGCCAAATCGGGATAGAACTCTTTGATATGGGTGGGCATCACCAACCCTTTGTACGAAACCACCTTCGTCGAAAAAGAAGGAACATAGAAATCTTTGTCCTCTTTGAGCGCCGCTTCGGTCTCTTTGCGCGTCAGGTAAACGAGCGCGTCGAGTCTCTCGGCCGCCACCACCCCTTTGGGAACGACAAAGAGTTGCATAATACTCGGTAAAGTTTCAAGCGCCTGTTTCCCCAAAGCGTCGGTGTTTACGGGAACACGTCTTTTGTAGATCACCTGCAAATCGTTCGCCTCGCATTTCGCTTCGAAAATCTCCAAATCGTGAGCTTCGTTGCGTGTAAAAATCATCGCAACGGCATACTCCTCGGGTAACGTTACTCCCTCTTTTGCGGCGACAGAAGCGAAAAAATCGCGCGGTATCGAGAGCAACAATCCCGAACCGTCTCCCGTCTTTCCGTCGGCGGCAATAGCGCCTCTGTGCATCATACGAGAAAGCGATTTAACCGCATCTTCGAGATTTTGGTGCGTCGGCGTGTTGTCAATGGAACAAAGCAGTCCGAACCCGCAATTGTCTTTAAATTCGGTATAAAGATCTCTCATTTTCCAACCTTACAAAAAACGTTAATGTTCACTTATGCAATCGTAACGATAAGTCTCCGAAATGGGGTCGATTATACTTAAAACTATGTTAGAATTACATTAGAAACGCCCGTAACTAAGGCACATCGGGCATCTGTCTGAACGAAAGGAGTATCTATCAAAGGGTTCGTTTTACAAGTACGAAAGGCCAAAAACGAAGATGTCATCGCCGTCGTTTTGACGCGCGAACATATTCGAAGTTATTATCGTTTCTACGGAGCGCGTCATTCGATTTTGCAAGTGGGATATCTCGTCGACTTCGAAGTCGAAGGAGAGAACGGTCCTTTTCTCCCGCGTATGCGATCGCTTTCACATTTGGGTTTTTCGTGGCTTTACGACCGTTCTCGTTTAATGGTTTGGCACAATTTCGTACAAAAATTCGAACCGCACCTTCGCGATACGGAAACGTTGGAGCCTTTTTATTTCGACTTGCTTCTCGAAGCGGCTAAAAAATGGCACCGTCAAAACCCCTATCGTATCGTCGTCGAGAGTTATCTGAAGCTGCTGCGTTTCGAAGGACGCCTGCATATGCCGGATTTCTGCTATATCTGTGAAAAACCGCTGGATGACGATGTAGCGCTTATGCAAGCGTTTCGTCCCGCCCATCCGCGGTGTATCGATGCACCGGCACTACCGAAATCGTTGCTTGTCCATACCTTCGAAACCGCCAAGCCACTTCTACTTGACGATAGACTCGTAATGTCGCTTTACGAAACGGTCGTGAAAGGATTTTAACCCGTCTATCAACAAAATCGGGTTATGCTTACAATAATTTTTCACGGAGACTGATTATGAAACAGCTTATCCTCCTTTTAACTCTTTCGATTTTTTTCAACGGGTGTACGCAATTTACTTTCTCACCGATTGACGAAGCACCGCAAAACGAACACGACAAGCTTATCAAGCGTGCTCAAAACGCGCTTGAAGAGCAACAAAGCGCCGCATTGAACAAATAAGCCTCGCTACATGCGGCTGCGTTCCGTCTTTACCAACAGTTTCGGCATACTTCTATCTCGCATCACCGGACTTTTTCGCGATATCCTGATGGCTTCCGCTTTGGGCGCTTCCGTCTGGTCGGATATGTTTTTCGTCGCTTTTAAAATCCCCAATCTTTTTCGCCGTATTTTTGCCGAAGGGGCGTTTACCCAAGCCTTTATGCCTTCCTTTATCGCTTCGCGTCACAAAGGGGTCTTTTCCGTCGCTATCTTTGTGCGTTTTATGCTTTTTTTGGTTCTACTCTCGCTACTTGTTTCGTACTTTCCCGACTATGTCACCAAAGCGATGGCGTGGGGATGGAACCAAGACAAAATCGCACTTACGGCACCACTTACGGCGATCAACTTTTGGTATCTGGACTTGATTTTTATCGTCACCTTCATCGCGACACTTCTACAATACAAAGAGCACTTCGCCACCACGGCGCTCTCGACGGCACTGCTGAATCTTTCGATGATCGCCGCACTATGGCTTTATATAAAAAAAGATCCGCAAACCGTCGCCTATGCGCTCAGTGTCGCCGTCGTTGTCGGCGGATTTCTTCAAGTGATCGCCCATATCATCGCACTCAAACGTTTTCGTCTCGACAAAATCCTCGTCGGCGGATGGCGTTATCGCCGTAAAAAAACGGTCGAAGCGGAGACAAAAAATTTTTTTAAGCTCTTTTTCCCCAGCGTATTGGGAAACTCCACACCCCAAATCGCTTCTTTTATCGATACGCTGCTTGCCACTTTCATCTCAGCCGGCGCGGTATCGTACCTCTTTTACGCCAATCGCATCTTTCAACTGCCCTTGGCGCTCTTTGCCATCGCCACCTCCGTCGCACTCTTTCCCTCCGTCTCCAAGGCGTTGCAAAACCGCAACGAAGCCAAAGCGTACGCATCGCTTTCGAAAGCCTTTTGGTTTTTGACGTTTTTGCTGACTTTGGCGACACTCGGCGGTATCTTTTTGGCAAAACCGATCGTCTGGCTTCTTTTCGAAAGAGGAAAATTCACTGCCGCCGAAAGTTTCGAAACGGCATACGTATTGCAAATGTATCTGATCGGATTGCTCCCTTACGGTCTGGCAAAACTCTTTTCGCTTTTTCTTTACGCTTCCCAACGCCACAAAAAAGCGGCTAAAATCGCCTTTTATTCTTTACTTGCCACCGTCGCCTCTTCGCTGCTTTTGATGCATCCGATGCGCAGTGCGGGATTGGCACTTGCAGGAAGTATCGGCGGATGGGTACTTTTCTTTTTTACACTCAAAGAAATGGGCTTTAATCGCTTCTTTGCGATACTAGAAGAGAAGTATTCGATCCTTTATCTTGTCACAATGCCGTTAGCCGGTGCCTGTTTTTACGGTATCGGCGATTGGCTGACCGGACTTATTTACGCTTAAAACGTCGTTTCGTATCTTCCGTGAATTTTTTTATTCCTGTCGAGAGTTGTTTTGACCATACCTTGAGCGTGTCTGTGATTCTAGTAAAAATATCGCGATGACGCAATACATAGTTGCCGTCGTCGTCACAACGCTTCGGAGGGAAAAGCATACGCTTGATATTGTCGGTGATCACGCACATGCGACCAGGCTTATCGATATCGTCGTCACACTGTTGTTCCTCTTCATTTCTATGCGGATCCATCGCTTTGGCATTGGACATCAATACAGGGATAAAAAAGAGCGCTACCGCCGTTGCAGCCATACTACCGAAGATCAGCGCAATCCCCAATCCGCCGAAAATCGGGTCGGTCGAAAGCAGCAGCGAACCGAGAATAATCGCCACCGCCGTCATCAATATCGGCTTGGCGCGCGTCGACGTCGCTTTGGCGATAGCTTTGTTCTTCTCCATCCCATGATCTTTCATCAACGAACGCGAAAAGTCGATCAGCAGCAGCGAGCCGCGCGCGCTGATCCCCATCAACGAAATAAATCCGATCAACGAGGTCGCCGTCAGGAAAAAATTGACCCCCGTAAAATGCCTAAAGATAAGATCGGTCACCCAGTGTCCCGCAATCACCCCGATGATAGAAAGAAAACTTCCCGCCAAAACAATGCCGCTCAGTACGAAAGACTTGTAGTACACCACCATCAACAAAAACATCAAAATCAGCGCCGCGATAAACGCTCCGCCGAGATCGCGAAAGGTATCGAGCGAAACCTTCATCTCTCCGTCCCAACGGATCAATACCTCCTCTCCCGTCTTTTTGTCTTTGGCGATCAGATCGAACATATAGGTACTGATACCCGGAACTTTCGTTACGTTGAACTCGTCGCTAAAGCGTCTGAGCATCTTTTCTCTGGCATCGAGCAACGGATAGACTTGAGAGACGAGATCGCACTCCGCTGTCACGATCGTCATATTTTTCAAATCTTTGCGGAAAATGGTGGGACTGGAGGGCATCTCCTTGATATCGACCACTTCGATCAACGGTACCATCATCCCTTTACGATTCATCAGTCGCAACGACGACAGTCTATCTTTCAATGCACGCTTGTTTTCGCCTTTAAGTATGTGCGACGCTTTGTCCAAACGCAAAAAGATAGGCACTTGATCTTGCTGATTTTTCGTATTTTTCACTGCAATCGGCATCCCTTTGAACGCCAGATAGATGATCTGATTGACCTGATCGACGCTTAGACCGCTGCGAATGATCTTTTCTTTGTTCGGCGATAGCATATAGGTCGTATAGATATCGTCTTCCATAATATCGACATCGACAAGTCCTTCCGTATTTTTCAACACGTTTGCCACCTTGTCGGCCATACGACGCAACAAGGCGTCGTCTTTACTGTAAAGTTCCACGACAATTGTCGCCAATGTCGGCGGTCCCGAAGGCATCTCGATAAACTGTATCGTTGTCGACGGTACCAACGAACCGCAGCGCTTTTGTATCTCGGGTCGGATACGATGTACCATCATAAACGAGCTCTCTTCGCGGTGGTGCTTATCGGTGAGGTTGACGACGATCTCGGCTTGGTTCTGAAAACGTTTGAAGGCGCTTCCTTTGACCAATCCCGCATAATCGAGCGGTGCACCCTGTCCCAGAAACACCTCCATATCGGTCACCGCGGGCTCTTTTTCAAGCTGCGCCACGACACACTCCGCCACATGGCGCGTCTCCTTGATAGAAGCGTTTGTAGCGGTCGTAACATAGATACTGAAGGTATTGGCA
>JALVPA010000101.1 GCA_027026055.1 Campylobacteraceae bacterium
CTATCTTTTCCAACACTACGGCAACGGTAAAGAGAAGTAACATCCGTCGAGACGGCATGCATGCCGTCGCCTCCTCCTCATGCGTCACTATTTCCGAAAGAAATAATATTTTTTAGTAGCATTCCATCGGAAGCGACAACGTCAAGGTAACCGGCGCATGATCGCTTCCGGTAATCTCATCCAAAATATCCGCATCGGCGATCGCCTCTTTCAAATCTTCGGATACGAAAAAATAATCGATCCGCCACCCGACATTGCGTTCTCTGGCACGTGCGCGAAAACTCCACCAACTATAGCGATCTTTTTCTTCTCCGTGGACATAACGAAACGTATCGATATAACCGTGCGAGACGAGTTTGTCCATCCATGCGCGCTCTATCGGCAAAAATCCCGAGGTATGCTCATTCGCTTTCGGACGCGCGATATCGATCTCTTTATGCGCCGTATTGACATCGCCGCAAAAAATAACGCTATACCCCTCTTCTCTCAATGCGTCGATATGCGCCAAAAAACGGTCGTAAAAAGCGAGTTTGTATGCCAAACGTTCTTCGTTGCGCTGCCCGTTGGGGAAATAGACGTTGAGCAAGACATACTTGCCGAAGCGGTATTGATTGATTCGCCCTTCGTGCAACACGTCGATCGTCTCGCATCCGTCCGCCTCTCCGCGTATATCCGTAAAAAGAGCGACGCCCGATTGTCCTTTTTGCGACGAGCTGTTGATACTGTGAAAACGAAAACGTCGCATCAACGCCTCGGGGATATGCTCCGCTTCGGCTTTTATCTCCTGCAAACATAAAAAATCGATCTTGCGGGACGCTATCCGATCCAACGCGCCTTTTTTCTCCACGGCGCGAATGCCGTTGACGTTCCACGAGACGAAAGTAAAATTTTTAATCACTTTTTTATGCCGCTTTTTCAAATTTTCGAATATCCACTTCTACACCGTTATCTACAATCTCTCGTGCTTTTTTAAGTAATGTTTTCGTCACCTCTTCTTCCACATACGCCTCTCCGCAATTGTCGCAGATATGTGCGGGAACATCCTTGAAAACGATGGTGGCACTTCCTTTTTCTAAAGTAACCGTTGTAGTGCCCGCTATCGTATTACCATGCTTACAAATGAGACATTTCATTCTTTCACCCTTTTTTTAAAATTTTCACACCATTTTTCTTTATCGGGATAATATGCCGTTATGACGATCACTTCGTCATTCTCAACATTTTTTGCAAAAACCACATGAAGCGGTCTGTCATAATACTTCAAAGCCAAAAAAGACGGATACGGCTTGTCATCAAGATAAGCTTCTATAATATCACCCTCTTTTACCGTATTTTCTACTTCGTCTTCCGTGATTTCTCTTTCGAACATTCTTTGGATCGCATGCTTTCTGTAAATAAACGTCAAAAGTACCTCTTTCTTCCGTTTTAAACACGATTATTATAGCAAAATTTTTACTCTGTGTATTTATATAAATATATTTGATTACATGATTTTAAAGTACCTTACCTGTATAATAATCGATAAAATACGACAAAGGCTATCGATGAAACGTAGAGATTTTCTCACCGCCACCGCTGTCGGCGCCGCCGTTTCGCTAACGGGATGCCACCGTCCCGAAGAGAAAAACGACGATACGAAGAGACGCCGCCGCGGTAAAAAAACGACGCTCAAACTCGCTACATCGTGGCCCGCGCACTTCCCTATCATGGGAACGGCGGTCGATCGTTTCGCCGCACGATGTGCCGAAATGAGCGGCGGCACGCTGGAGATCAAAGTCTATCCCAAAAACATTCTCGTACCCGCCATGCAAGTCTTTGATGCTTGTTCCGCGGCACAAATCGACGCCTTTCACTCGGGTGTCTACTACTGGAAAGGCAAAAATCCCGCTTTTAGCATCTTCGGCGGTATGCCGCTGGGGCTACTCAGCGAAGAGATGATTACATGGTTTAAATTCGGCGGCGGATACGACTTGTGGCGCGAACTTTACGCCAAATTCAACCTCTACCCTCTCATCGGCGGTACGACCGGTCCGCAAATGGGCGGTTGGTTTAAAAAAGAGATCCGTACGCTTAATGATCTCAAGGGACTCAAGATGCGTATTCCGGGTCTCGGCGGCGAAGTGATGAAAAAGCTCGGCGTCAATCCGGTACTATTGCCTCCCGGAGAGATCTATACGGCACTGGAGCGCGGCACGATCGACGCGACGGAGTGGGTCGGTCCCGCACTGGATAAGATGATGGGCTTTTACAAAGTCGCGCCTTACTACTATACGGGGTGGCACGAACCGGGATCCATCCTCGAACTCACATTCAACAAAGCCCGATGGGAAAAACTTTCCGCAGAACATCGCGCGATTATCGAAGCCGCCGCCGAAGAGATGACGGCGACGATGTTGCAAGAATTTCGCTACCGCAACGCGCGCACCCTCGCAACCTTTCCTAAAAACGTGCAAATCAAAAACTTCCCCGACGATTTTTATCCCGCCGCACAAACGGCGCTGGCGGAAGTGCTCGAAGAGCAAAGTGCTCATAGCAAAGATTTCGCAAAAGTGCTCGATAGCTACCGTGCCTTCTATGCCCTAAACAAACCCTACGACGATATCAGCACGAAACGCCTGCTACAGATACGTTCGATGACCTAAGTTCACTCCGTTTCGACGATAACTTTTCTCTTGTCGCTCTCTATCGTTATATCTCCGTCATAATCTCGCGGGATATAAAGCGAAAGCGTATTGTGATCGACGAAATGCAGCTCTATGCCGTTTGGATAGCGCACATCCTTTATCGTTTCGTGTTCGTCAAGCGGTACGAAATAGAGGGTATACGTCGTTCCCTTTTTAAGACGCACTCTCCGTATCCTTTTCTCGATACGTATAAGTTCCCCTTCGGGAGCATACGTATGAAAACGCCATCGTTTTTGCAAACGTTTGCCTTTCTCGTCTCTAAAGACGATTACCGCTTCGTATTCCGTATCGTATTCGAGCCTCCGCAACGGCATCAGTGCGAACTGTAACGGCGTAAAGATACCGTTGGGATCGGTGGTTGCCTCTATCAACCTGGTCCGTTGTATTTGACGCCGACGCGTCGTATCGTAGAGTTCGAAACGTTCAAGCGTCACCTTTTTGAAATAGTAAGGGTTGAACGATACGGTCACGGGAAACCCCGACACTTCGTAATCGGGCAACGGGTCGGGATCTTCTTCGTAAAAGACGGGCGAAACCTCCTTTTCGCCGTCGTATGGATAGAGCGCTATTTTCGGGTTGAAGCGCAGCAGATCTTCGGACGCGCTTCGATAACGTTTTTCGGGGATATAGTGCTGTGTATCGCGACATACCCCGTAGAGATAGTCTCCCGCTTGCGAAGTGTCGAAATCTTTTCTACACAACCTTTCGTACGCGGCATTGCCCAACAGATAGACAAAAGCGCTTCGCACCTTTTTGCCTTTGCCTTCCGCAATACCGATACCGACGATATCCGATTTCATATTTAAAAATGTAAACCTATGATAGACAGCCGACATCAAACTCGTCACGGAGTGTTGCGCATCTTCCGCATTGGTAGAAAAGTTTTCTTGAACGAACAAAGAGGCGTACCCCGCCGCCAATGCCCTTTCGCGCGGTGTTTTACCCGTAAAGCCTTGTTTGCTTTCCGATTCGTAATGCGACGGCTCTTGATTGAGAAGGATATAACGTGCATGCGCCTCTGCCGCACGATCGAGTATCTCGTTTCTCTCCAGCGTATTCAACCCGACGGCTTCGCGTAAAAGATTGAGCCTATCGAACGCTTCGTCCGTTTCGAGCGAAATATCCATCGGCGTCGTTATCGTCTCTGTCGTTTCTTTTTTCGTATCGAACCATCCCCAACCGTTACACGTTACAACGACCGCCGCACATATGGAGACAAACCGCAACATCCCGTCCCTTTCCTTTTAAACGTTTTATTTTATAATATCATAATTCGCATCGAAAAGGAAAATCGGTGAAACGTTATCTCGGAACAAAAAAGGTCGCACGTATCTATATCGACAACCAAGACAAATTCGAAGGTACGCCTTTATGGGAAAAACTCCTTACCGAAGCCAAAGCCTACGGGCTTGCGGGAGCGACGGTATTTAAAGGAGTTTCCGGTATCGGTGTGCAAGGCACCATTCATACGTTCAATGTCTGGAGCATCTCCCAAAAGCTTCCTTTAATCATCGAACTGATAGACGACGAAGAGAAGATCAAAGGATTTCTCGAACGTATCGACGCGATGATAGAAGAGGGGATGACCACCCTTTCGGACACAGAAGTCATTCGTTATAAGAGTAAAGCGCAATGAACGCGACACTTCTGTTTATCATCGGTCTGGGCGGTTTTTTCGGCGCGATCGCGCGATACCTCGTCGCCTCCTACGTACAGCAACTTAGCGGTGCGTTTTTCCCCGTCGGTACATTGACGGTCAACGTGGCGGGCAGTTTTGTCATCGGATGGGCGGCGATGTATTTCGCCGAATCGATTCAGCCCGAATACAAAGCGTTTATCGTTACGGGCTTTCTTGGAGCGCTGACGACCTTTTCGACATTTTCGTTAGAAAATGTCATAATGTTACAAGACGGAGACTATCTCAAAGCCCTTCTCAATATCCTACTCAACGTCCTTTTGACACTTGCGGCAACCCTACTTGCCGTCGCACTGTTTAAAAAGTTTTATCTTTGATTCTCGTTGCGAAACCAATCGAACGAAGAAATCGTTCGATAGCGCACGGCTGTTTTTCCTCGTTTTTTGGATCAATGTAGCCAAAAATTAAAAAGGATTGAAAAAAGGCGGTGCTGTAAAATCCCTCGCTTACGTACGGCGCTCCCGTAAGCGCATCCGCGGGAGGCGCATTAAGGCGCTTACGCCACCTCGAGCGCTTGTTCGTCGACCGTGACGATGACCGTCGGATCGTTCGCCGCATCGATGCTACCGACATCGTCGCTTTGAGCCCTGTCGCTATCGTCCGTTTCGGTCGCGCGCGCTTCTTGCGTACTTTCGGGCAAGATATCTTCCAGGCTCTCTTCT
>JALVPA010000102.1:0-348 GCA_027026055.1 Campylobacteraceae bacterium
CTTTACTACTGCGTGCCGGGACATAAGCTTCGTTGAAATCGGCGACTACAACCCCTTCGAACGCCACGGCGCGCGTTTCCAACACCCCCATCACCGTCACCTTTCCGCCGCCGATATCGTCCAGCGTTACTTCCGATAGCGCTTGACGCCAAATCGCCAACCACTCCGTCGAATCCAACACATACCCCTCGAAAACCCTCTCGTATCGCTCTTTGAGCGCCGCAATCTTTTCGACCGCCTGTTTCGGCGGTACGGGAAGCACCGTCTCGACCGCCGTAAAAAAACGCGCAATGTCCGTTTTTCCGATAAGAAGCGTTTCTCGCCATCCTTCAATCACACCGAAAGCTT
>JALVPA010000102.1:358-5021 GCA_027026055.1 Campylobacteraceae bacterium
GATTCCCATCGCGAAGTTGAAGTTGCCCGCTCTATCGAAACGTCTCAATATCTCCGCAAAACGCTCGTCCGGCAACACCACGGCGATCGATTCGGGTGCGATGCCTTCGCGCACCATCGCATCCACCTCTACCATAATTGCCGCCGCTTGCTCCAAACGCTCTTCGACGGCAATCGTTTTTGCCTCGATCCGTACGGGTTTCTCTTTTGCGGAAACAACCCGTTTTTCTCCGAGCGATACGACCGTTTCCGCTTCATACGGCAATGCTATACCTTCGTATGCAAATCGCTCCGTCATCTTTTTCATAAAGCGATGGGTGCGCATTCGGACGAAAAAGGGTACGTATTCGGCTATCTCGGTGTAAAGCGTCATCTCAAATCGAGTGAAAAAGCCTTCCGCTTCCAAAACGATTTCGTCAAACGATGCGATATAGGCGATATTGAGCGCATATCTTTCGGGGATCTCTTCTTTGTCTATCAAACCGCGTTCGTGTAAAAGGAAGCGGTAACGTTCGCGCAGACGTTCCAAAAGCGAAATGTGTTCGACAAATTCGGCATAGGCGTCGGCTTGTGCCAATCGCTCCATCGAGACCGACTCGACGCCAAGCTCCTCGAAAAAGCGAAAAAATGCTTCCGAATCGGTCAAAAAACGCATGAGCGCTTTATCGATATGCAACGTTTCCGCTTCGATACTCTCCACCGCTTCACGCAAGATCAATACGCGTTCGGCTCTATCGACAAGCGAAAGTCCCTCGACGAGCACCGCGCGCTTCTCGAATTCGTCGATACGCATCATCTGAGGCAAAAAGCCTTCTCTATCGCCGTAATCTTTTTTAGCTTCGCGTACGGCACGTGAGGTGGGATATAAAAAGAGTCGATTCATAAAAAGAGTATAGCATGTAGGCAATTAAGCCTACGGAAAAAGCTTATCCGTTTAGGGTTGTAGATAGGCGGGTACGGAGCTGTATCCGGTGGCATCGCCTACCGTCGCTTTGAGTTCCAACGTATAACGACCCGGCTTTAGTACCTCTATATTGTCGACTCGGTAAGCGCCCTCTTTAAAGGCGACACGCTCCACTTTGACATCGTCTTTGTCGGTGTGCGGACGGGTTAGTAAAAACGTAACGTTTGCATCCTCTACCACCGTGCCGTTGCGGTTCGTTATCTTGTAAACAAACGTATTGATTCCTTTTTTCAACAATACGGCCGTTTCGCTTTTTTTTGCCTTGGAGTTAAGTATGGGCACTTTCACATACTCTTTTGCATCCAATACGATTCGATAATTTTTATCAAAAAGCGATTTTTTTTTCATTATGTCATTGTAGTGCAAATCGGCGTCTCTATAGTCCGTAATAAAATCGTTTGAAGGTTGCACCGGTCTTGATGCAGAAGATTTGACCGTCCAATAACCGAGTGCAATGCCTACAAACAAAAAACCCAAAATCATATGGGGCCAATAGGTCTTTTGCTGTTTAGCCATTTCGTTTCCTTGATATAATCGGTCGCACCAAAAAGATCCATGCGACTATGAGCGCGCCGATTATAACCAAAATCTTTAAAACCCACAACCCTTGACGACTGTCTTTGATCGTTTGTGTCAATGTGACGCCTTTGGCGGCGGCGATTTGATCGGCAATCGTCGAGATGCCTTGCACCATTCCGATGGCGTGTTTGTCTTCGGCTTTGTTTTTGTCGATAGAGGCCACCACATCCACCGTCGCATCCATAATCTCCGATTTGTCCAACATCGCGGCTACGTCGTCTGAAGAGGGAATAATCGCCACGCGCCCTTTCTGATCGATATCTTTGAGAATCGTCGCTTGCGGCGCGAAAATCATCATTACGTACGGCTTGCTTGCGTTGGCTTCGTACCGCTTACTATAGGCTACCAAGTTGTATTTCTCGGGGAAAGCCTCGTTTGTAGCCACGAGATAAACGTGCACACCCGTCTTTTCGACCAATTCCTTACCGATACGTTCGATAAATTCGGAGGCTTGTTTGTTAAGTAGATCGTTTTTGAGAATAACGGTAGCGTGAAGCAAAAAGGGAAGAAACAACGCAAGCAAGGCAAACCTTGCTCGAGCGTATATCATTCGATTATCCTACGTACAAATGGTTTGGAGTAACGACTGCATAGAGTGTATACATTGCCGAAGCAAACAACAACCATCCGAGTACTTTATCCATCACTTTAATCATCGCCAATCCTTTCGACGTTATTTCGCATCTTGGAATGCAAACTGTGCATTGTCTTTGCTTATCGCTTTGACATTGTCCAAACTACCTACTATCGGTGTAGGATCGTACGCTTTTTGAGCAGAATTTTGTTGGATAGCGATAGCTTTCATAGTCAAAAAGACGAGAATCGCCAACAATAATACCGTCGCTATCAACATACCCGTCACACCGTTAATGCCGAATACCGCTCTGTTTGTATTTTCCGTCACTGCCATTTCGCGCTCCTTATTTGCTCAACGACTGGATATACTCAGTCAATGCTTTTTCTTGTACCGGCGTCATACGCGTTTTAAACGAAGGCATACGACCGATAATGCCTTTTTTACCGTGTTCAAGCGTATGTTGAATCAAAGGCAAATCGTATTCCGCCAAATTGGGCGCCATACCGTTGTTGCCTTTTCCGTCCGCACCGTGACAAGAAGCACAAGTGGCAAATGCAGCGGGCTGTTCGCCTTTCATACCGTTGGCGATATACTCGGCCACCGCTTCTGCGTCGGCACCGCTTGCCATACCCGGAGGCATCGCACCCATCGGATAACCAAGCTGATTTTGACCGTTTTTGATGACGTCCAAAATCTGCTCTTTGCTCATACGTTTGGTAAAGTCGTGCGCTTTACCCGATAAGCCGTCACCCGTCGTTCCGTGACAAGGTGCACACTGGACCAAGAAAATTGATTCGCCCATCTCTCTCAATGTTTGTTTGTCCGCATTTTTATGCACGGATTCGAATTTTTCGTTATACGCTTTTACCTCCTCGTTCCACTGACCGATTTGGCTGAAAGCATTGACGGGATAACCCATCGTCCAATACCAAAATGCCCAAATGATCACACCGAGGAACGAATATGCCCACCCTGCGGGCAGTTCGTTTTTGTACTCACCGATGCCGTCCCATGTCTCTTCCGCCAATTCGCCTTCGGCTCTGTCGGTTTTCATCTGACCGATATATTTTGCCGAGACACCGAATGCCAATACCGCAATGGCGATCGCACCCAACATCGTCAACATGTTGATAGGATCGCTCAAATCGATATTCATCTGCTTGACAACGACAAGTGTCGCGATAATGAGTATCGCGGCAAATGCCAATGCTTTGATTACCAATCCGTTCATTTGTTTCGCTCCTTTTCTTCGCTCGGTTCAGGATCGCTTGTATTGATGGGCTTGCTATCGATCTCGTCGTCGAGTGCGATTTTGCCCAACTTTTCGTAATCCTTCACCCCTTTTTTTTCGCTTCGATACAGGTAGATGATATACCCGTACAACATCACGACCAGGAATACGGTCATAAAAAACGCGCCGTATGCCTGAAGTTGCCTGATATTGTCCATCGATTACTTCGCTTTGTAACGGCTGTCACCCAGGCTGTTCAAGTAGGCGATCATTGCGACGATTTCGGGGATTTTACCCTGCTCGACCATCGCTTTTACCTCTTTGTTTTTCATATCGGCCGCAATCTTTTTCGCTTCGGGAAGCACCACTTCTTTGAAGTGTTTTTCAAATGCCTCTTTACCGGGCTGAATCTCGTCGCCGTAGGGTGTGTTAAAGAGTTTTTTGACCGTCACCGCTTCGGCATACGCCGTCTCGATATCGGCGATATTTGTAAACTGATGCTTATACGCGGGCATAATCGAACCGGGTACTACCGAGGTGGGATCCCACATATGGTTTTCGTGCCAATCGGTCGTACGGTAGTTTCCTACACGGTGCAAGTCGGGACCGGTTCTTTTGGAACCCCACAAGAAGGGTCTGTCGTACGCGTATTCGCCCGACAAAGAGTATTGTCCGTAACGATCCGTTTCGGCTTTAAAAGGACGAATCAACTGAGAGTGACAAGCGATACAGTTGTCTTTTTTGTACACCTCTTTACCGGCAAGTTCAAGAACGGTGTAAGGACGAAGCCCTTTGACCGGTCTCGCCGCTTCGGCGAAGTTGGGCAGGATCTCGATGAGACCTGCGAAAGCAATGGTGATAAATACCCCTACCGCGAAGAAAAACGGTCTTTTTTCCAACCAATGAAACATCTACTTCCTCCTCTTATGCCATGGGCGATCTGAACTGAGGCTCTTCGGTAAGTACTCTCGAAGAGGTCATCGTTTTGATCATATTGTAAGCGAACATCAAGAACCCGGTCAGATAAAGTACACCGGAAAGCGCTCTGATCGCATAGTACGGATGCAAGACGGTGACGGTATCGATAAAGCTGTACATCAAGTTACCGTACTCGTCGACCGCACGCCACATCATACCCTGCGTAATTCCCGCAATCCACATGGACGTAAAGTAAAGAACAACCGCCGTCGTTTGGAGCCAGAATTGCGCCTCCATCAACTTTTTAGAGTAGATTTCGCGTTTGAACATACGCGGTGCCATATGGAAGAGCGCCGCCATAATCATAAAGACGACCCATCCGAGTACACCGTCGT
>JALVPA010000103.1 GCA_027026055.1 Campylobacteraceae bacterium
GCAGTATAAACGCAAAGTGTGACACTATCATGTCATATATTTGGAAAATATATCGACTTTTGTGAAGCGACGACGGCTATAAGTCGAGATAGGTCACAATCTCGCTTTTGATACGTCGATCGATGCGTTCCGGTTCGAGAACCTTGATATGCGGGAGCCAATATTTGACGACGGGAACTATCTCCATATCGTCGGTAATCTCTACGCTAATGACGGCGGTACCGTCCGAACCGATCTCTTCGAATCGCTGCGTTTTGGAAAGAGGTTTACGTTTGAAATATTTTGCAGCGTGAGCATCGAGTCGAAGATAAACGCGATAAGGAGCGGTATCCGCATCGAACCAAACCGACAAGGCGTTTTCCAAAAGCGTATCGATTTTTTTGTTCGGGTTAAAACGTTTTTGCTTCAATGAGATCTGGGAGAGATGTTTGAGATAATATTTTTTTAGCGTATCGTTGCGCGCATCAAGCGCGACAAGATACCAGAACTTTTCGTAGTTGACGATTTTGAGCGGTTTGAGGTCGAGATATCTTCCTTCTCTTTCGAAACGATACAAACATACGATTTCGCGTTTCTCGACAATGGCTTTTTGGAGCAAAGTCACATCACCGAGTTTGTCGCCGATATCTTCCAAGTCGATTTTCGTATAGAATGGATTTGTATCGAGATTTTTGAGTTTCGACAGTAGCGCGTTTGCCTTTTGCGAAAACTTTCCTCCGGCACTATCCGCCATCCTTTCGAGTATTTCCAATACCAACTGCGTCTCGGTATCGTTACTCTTTTCTACTTTATAACCCGTTGCCATTTTCCATTTGCCGTGACGTTTTTTTTCGCGATAGATAGGAAAAGAGGAGAGATATTCCGTCAAATATCTTCGGGCGGTACGTTCCGAAACGCCAAGGTCTTCGGATAGTTCTCGGAGCGTGAACGCTTCGCCGCGATTGAGTCGGGTCAGTATCGTTACCAAACGGGTGAGAATCGTATCGTAGTCGTGTTTGTAAAACATTTTTGTCGCTTTCGAGAAAAGTGTAAAAAGTATATACTTTTTTCGTTGAAAGTCGCGGCGATAAAAGATAGGTTTTTTAGGCTTTGTTCAACAGCACTTTGACCTCATCGTCGTCGAGCTGGTGAAAATCCTCGTAAAACTGCCCTACCGCCGTAAAATCGTCGGGAATATGCGCTGCGACGATCTTCTCCGCCGTTTCTTGAAGCAATGCGAAACTCTCTCGCGGTGCGACGGGAACGGCGACGATCACCTCCTTAGCGCCCTCTTCTTTGAGTGCTTTGGCGGCGAGATAGGCGCTGGCGCCGGTGGCGATGCCGTCGTCGGTCAAAATCACGCGTTTGCCGCGTATGTCGCCGCGACGTTTGCCGTAAAGAGCGCGTTTTTGTCGCATCGACACCAAAATCTTCGCTTTTTGCTCTTCGATATAGCGCTTGTCGATACGGAGCATCGCAACCGCACGTTCGTTGAGAAAAAGCCGTTCGTTTTCGCTGACAGCGCCGATTGCCGCTTCGGGGTTGTAAGGAGAAGGGATTTTTTTGACGAAAAAGATATCCGTTGGCAAACGCAATCTTTCGGCGATGACGTAAGCGACGGGTACGCCGCCTCTGGGTAAGGCGACGACTACTGTGTCGGAAGCGCCGGCATAGTTTTGCAGTCGCTCCGAAAGAACCGCACCCGCTTCGAATCTGTCTTTGAATCTCATGCCTACCTCCTCTCGGATGATTCGGATACGTTTATTGTAACGCATTTTGTACGGATGAAACGGGTTTTTTACGTTATGATAGAAAAACCCGAAACAAAGAAGTGAAGCATGGCTGTCAAAACCAAAGAATACGGCACGGCATTGCTATCAAATGCGCCAAGAAACGCCTCTTTATCGAAGTGACGATGATCGATAGAATGCTCAAAAAAGCCAAAAGGTTGAAGGTCGATTTGTTGGTCGATATGCGCCGTTTCAAAGGATGGGGACTTTTGGCGGTGCGGGACGATATGAAATTCGGTCTCAAACATCGCAACGCTTTCGACAAAACGGCCGTCGTCGGCAATAAAAAGTGGGAAGCGTTGTCGTTAAAGATGTTCGCGCACATGATGAAAGGTAAAGCGAAGTTTTTCAAAGATCGCCAAAAAGCCTTGGCGTGGTTGCTTAAAGAATCGTAATTGTGTCAAAAATTCGACGGCGCGGGGGCGTTGATGAGGTTGTAAAACTCGTTGCGCGTGCGTTCGTCGCTTTTAAAGAGTCCTCGCAACGCGGAGCTGACGGTAGTAGAGTTAATCTTTTCGACACCGCGCATCTCCATGCACATATGGCGCGCATGCAGTACCACCCCTACCCCTTTGGGACGGATCGTCTCTTCGATGGCGTCGGCGATCTGCTCCGTCATCTGCTCTTGGATCTGCAAGCGTCTGGCAAAGACATTGACAATGCGTGGAATTTTACTCAGTCCCACCACTTTGCCGTCGGGGATGTACGCCACATGCGCCCGCCCGATAATGGGTAACATATGGTGTTCGCAAAGCGAATAAAACTCGATATCGCGTACCAAAACCATCTCGTCGTTACTACTGGTAAAGAGCGCTTCGTTAAGGATCTCTTTGGGATCTTTGCGATACCCTTCGGTCAAAAACTCCAGCGCTTTAGCGACACGATGCGGCGTTTTGAGTAGCCCTTCGCGATTGGGATCTTCGCCGATCAGTTCGAGGACTTTAAAGACGGCGTTTTCGAGTTCTTTTTCGTTGTTCATGGATATTCCTTACGACTTTTCTAAAAGAAAGCATACCAAAACTATGCCTTTTTCATGTTAAGATGGCATCTCAAAATCTTCTCGTCCACTTTGGAAATCGGAATTTTACAAATCTCGGAAACATTAAAGAATGTAAGGTCCGACGGAGCGGTTTCTTCTGAGACATAGATATCGCAGCTTAGCTTAAAATGGGTATAGGCGTGCGTGACGCTTCCGATAAGGTGTGCGCTATCGGGTGGGGCGTCGCACTCCGGAAAACCCCAGAGCCCGTGCAGAAACTTTCCGTCGCGTTTGTAGAGCCCCAGTTTTTCACCCTGTTTGTAGAGTAACACCGTTACGCTTTTTGTCGGCACCGTTTTTTTACGTTTCTGCGGATAGCGTTCGGGATCGTTTTTGCCCCGGCATATTTTTTGAAGCGGGCAGAGATCGCACTTGGGCGCTTTGGGGGTGCAGAGCATCGCACCGATATCCATCATCGCTTGGTTGTACTCGAAGGGATTTTCTTTGTCGACCAAGTCGTAAGCAAGTTCCCACAGTTTTTTTTCCGTCGGTCTTTCAAGGGCATAAAGGCGTGCAAGGATGCGTCGTACGTTTGCCTCCATGACAGGAACGGTTTGGCGAAAGGCAAAGGCGGCGACGGCATGCGCGGTGTTTTTGCCGATACCGGGCAGCTGCATGAGTGCATCGATGCTTTCTGGTAGCGTGCCGCCGGTGAGTTGCGCCGTTTTGTGCAGGTTTTTGGCGCGGGTGTAGTAGCCCAGCCCCTCCCACGCTTTAAGTACCGCTTCAAGCGGCGCTTTGCCGAGCGCTTCGAGGGTCGGAAAGCGTTTTAAAAAGGGAAAATAGTAGCGCTCCAGCACGGTACTTACTTGGGTCTGCTGCAGCATCACTTCGCTAAGGTAGATGCGGTAGGCATCCTCGGTATTGCGCCACGGCAGATCGAGCCTTCCGTGGGCGGCGTACCACCGACGGATGTTTCGATGCAGATCGCGATACACGCCCTACCCTCCCCAACCGTGCATCTTTCGAGAGATGATAACATCGTAGTGGGCAAAAAGGTCGTCGATGGTGTTGGTGGCGACATAGTAGTGGCGCTCCAGCAGTTCGCTCCATTGAGTCGATTGCGCTTTATCGTCGCGAGGGACAAAGAGAAGAATTTGACCTCCGTTTTTGATAGCGGGGTGGAGCTTTTGCAAAAAGCTTTCGCGTATCTCTGGGACAACGTTGCACGTAACGAAAACAAAGTCGTACATTTTGCCTTGGATAAGATAGCGAGGACGCGCCAATGAGAACGGGACGATCTCGATACCCGCTTCGCCTTCGAAACGTTCGCGCAATGCACACTCGTAATTTTTGTCGAGCGCATTGATGCGATAGACGTAATCGCGTTCTCGTACGAAAGCGGCAAGCATCGGCGGCAGATAGAAGTCGTTATCCGCAAAATGTCCGATACGAATCGTCGGATAGTTCGGAACGATATTTAAAAGTTTTTCAAAAGCTTCGGTTTCTATCGGTTGCATACCGCAAGTGTACCCAAAGCGTCTAAATCGAGACGAAGTGAGAGGAGAATTTGGTACCGGTAAGCCCTGAAACGGGAAGTTTCGGAACGTTTAATTAACGCAGTGTATAATATTCGAAAAACGCGTAACAAAACGAGGTGCACGATGCATAGAAAAAAGATCTACAATCCCGAATCGAACGAAAAGACCAAAGAGCGAAAGATTTTCGGCGGCAATCCCACAGGTATCTTCGAGCTTAACGACATCAAATACCAGTGGGCGTACAACCTTTGGGAGATGATGCTCAATAACACGTGGTTTCCCAAAGAGGTTGATATGACGCGCGACGTTATCGACTACAAACGTCTGACGGACGCCGAAAAAAGCGCGTACGACAAGGTGTTGGCACAGCTGATCTTTATGGACAGCTTGCAGACCAACAACATCATTGACAATATCAACCCCTTTATCACCGCGCCCGAAATCAATTTGATTTTGGTGCGTCAAGCCTTCGAAGAGGCGTTGCACTCTCAAAGTTATGCGGTGATGGTCGATAGCATCTCTACTAACACCGACGAGATCTATGAGTTGTGGCGACGCGATATGATGCTCAAGTCAAAAAACGACGCCATCGCCAAGGTTTACGAAGTTTTGGCGGAAGATCCGAGCGATCGCAATATCGTCAAAGCGATGTTCGCCAACCAGATTTTGGAGGGGATTTACTTCTACAGCGGATTTACCTACATGTATA
>JALVPA010000104.1 GCA_027026055.1 Campylobacteraceae bacterium
AAAAGATCGGGCAATACCGAAATGTCTCTATCGGGATGTTTCAAATAGTTCATAATCGCCTGCTTGACGAAGCGTTCGCTACTGTAAACGAGTAGATAACGTTTGAACATCTCGCCGAGACTCATAGGCAAGTCGTTGTGACAGGGTATGCAAGCCTTTTCGTAAATCGCTTTATCGGACAACGTTTGCGCATAGGCCGTGTGTGAAGCAAAAATCGCCGCCGTCGCAACTATCCTAAACCATTTCATTGTCTTCTCCATTTTAAAGCGACAGTCGTCCCTTTCCCTTCCGTCGACCTTACTTCGATCACGATACCGTATTCGTCGACGATGCGCTTTACGATGCTCAACCCTATGCCGAATCCGCCCGTCTCTTCCGTAAAACGTTTGTAGCGATCGAAGATATAAGGAAGCACCTCTTTCGACATACCGATACCGCTATCCTCGATACGCAGTAAACCTTGGCGGACAACGACAGTGACCGTTCCTCCGCGCCTATTGTATTTGACGGCATTGGAGAGAAGATTGTCGAAGAGCAAAACGAACTTTCTTTTATTCATTACGGTACGAAACGGCTTTGTGTCCAACACGATCTCGACTGCCTTGGCTTGAGCAATCGTACGGAAATACTCCACACGCTCTTTTACAATCCGCTCTACATCCAAAAGCGTCTCTTTTCCTTTTTTATGCCTATCCAACACCGCATAGGTCAAATCTTGATAGATGAGCGAAACGGTTCGTGCCGCGGTATCGATACGACCGAGCTTTTTACGCAATTTCGGATCGAGCTTCGTCGTATCGATGGTTTCGATATTGGTCAAAATCGTCGATAAAGGCGTGTTGAGTTCGTGGGTCGTATCTTTGATAAAGCGGTCCAAAAGTAAAATCGAACGCCGCATCGGTCTTAAAAAAAGGTGGGCAAGATAAAGTCCGAACAGCGTAAGAAGCACGACCGCGACAAATCCGTAAAGAAAGATATCGCGCCACATGACACTACGCCACGTCCCGTCGTCTTTCGTTTCGATAACGAGATAGCGTGTGCCCAGATAGAAAGTATCCAATGTTTTGACCAGTTGGATATAGTCGTTGCCTTCGGTAAAAGAGATCTCTTTGTCGAAATCGACTTTCGAGTTACGTAATGTCGAAAATATCGTGTTGTTTTCGATATCGTAAATGGCGCTTTCGAAACGCGTATCGCGAGGATAAGCGCGTTCTTCGGGGAAAAAATGATGCAACATCTTAAGACGTTTGGTCTGCTCGTAAGCATAAGTCAACATTTGCGCGCGAGCGTTTGAAAGATGCAACTGCGTTCTATAGTCGCGATAAAGCGTCGCGCCGATACCTACGACTATCAAACTGACGGCGGCGTACAAAAGTGCGAAACGTACTAAGGCGGCTTTTTCACTTCGATGGAGAAACAAGTTTATAGCCTTGTTTTTTAAGACTGACAATTTTCTCTTTTCCTATCAACTTTCGCAAATTTTTGATATAGGTGCGTAAAGCGGCGTCGCTGGGCGTTTCGTC
>JALVPA010000105.1 GCA_027026055.1 Campylobacteraceae bacterium
TGATCATTTTGGACTTAACGCTTCCCGGAATGGACGGGTTGGAGTTGATCCCGAAAATTAGAGAAAAAAGCGATATTCCCATTATTATCTCTTCCGCTCGAGACGATATTACCGATAAAGTCATCGGCATGGAACGCGGTGCGGACGATTATATGCCCAAACCTTACGATCCCAGAGAGTTGGTTAGTCGTATCAAAACGATTTTGAGGCGAACAAAAAAAGCGGAAACGCAACATAAAGAAAAAGAAAAGCTTTTTATCGCGGATCCTGCGGCGCGTACCATTATGTTTAAGGGGCACTATCTCGATTTGACGGCGGCGGAATTCGATATATTGTCGATGTTGATTCGTCATATGAACGCTTCGGTTTCGCGAGAACAGCTCCTATACGAAAGCGAGCATATCGACGACGACAGTTCCATTAAAAATATCGATGTGATAATCTCGCGTATACGCCAAAAATTGGCCAAAATAGACCCCGATCACGCCTATATCAAGCCGATACGCGGGATAGGATACCTTCTAACCGATCGCGTATGAAAAATCTATCGGTAACCACGTTTGTACATATCCTGTTTACGTTGACAATCGCTGTCGTTACCGCGATGTTTATCGTGTTTCATTCGTGGAATAGCGACAGACAGAAAATAGAAGAGTTCAAACGTTATCAACTTATCTCCATTACTTTCTTATCCAACTTGAAGCTCAGTCCGACAAAAGAGGAACTCAAAAAACTCTATAGAGAGCTTCGTGTCAAACCGATACCCAAAAAGAAAGAGGCGCGTTTACGAAAAATCATTCAACAAAAAGGCAAAACGATTTTTACCGGAGGTTCGAAGATCGGTAAAGTAAGGGTTTTCGATGTCGACGGTAAACGTTATATTTTCGTGCAGCGGATGCTTTATAACCTGATGCTCGAAGATCGTACACCGCCCAATCATATCTATAAAATCGCGATCGGTATCGGTGTGGTGTTGATTGGGCTGTTGCTGCTTTTGTATCTTGCCGTATTGAAAAAACTTTCGCCGCTTAAAAAACTCCATAAACAGATTCAGAGATTTGCGCAAGGCGATATGAATGTGACGATAGAATATCGCCATAACGATGAAATCGGAAAGATTGCCAAAAGTTTCGACGATGCTATCAGACATATCAATCATCTCAGCCGCTCGAAGAATCTTTTTATGCGCAATATGATGCACGAGCTCAAAACACCCATTACCAAAGGACGTATTGCCGTCGAAATGGTCGAAGAGGAAACCACAAGGAACATTTTGATACGTGCTTTTGACAGAATGAACGAGCTCATCAGCGAATTGGCGGAGATGGAACGTGTGACGATGCAAAGTTTCGAACCTAACTTCGAATACGTTATGCTTTCGGAAGTGATGGCAAAAGCGCAAGAGCTATTGATGGATCAAACCAAATGTTTGAAACTCGATATAAGCGATATCGCTTTGACGACCGACGTGAAATTGATGGCGCTTGTGTTGAAAAATCTTATAGACAAC
>JALVPA010000106.1 GCA_027026055.1 Campylobacteraceae bacterium
CATGCCCGCTTTTTGATAAAGCGCTTGATAGTGCTTTCCTCTTGACACCATAAACAGACTTATCGCCCCGTCCGATGCCAAATGGTACTGCTCCAGACACAAATAACCCGCATCGCGGCTAAAATCACCGTAGCGCAGATAGTCGCCTCTATGCCATACCCCGCAAGGCATATCGACGACACGATTGACAACGATATAGACATCGACTTGTTCGTCGCAATCGCTCAATATCGGCTGTGAGACAACCTCCGCAAGATAACGAAACTGCCCCTTGGTGATCGCCTCGGGGACGAAAGCGCGCTGCGAGCGTCGCTTGAATATCGCTTCTTGTAATGTTTCGCTGTTGTAATCGAAACGGGGTGCGCGGTAGTTTCGCTTGCATCTTTGTACGCTGTTCGTTTCGTAATAGGCCGATACGATAACGGGCGCAGGAGAGAAGGTATCGGTCGGCTCCGCCGTCGGCAACACGGTCTCGGGAATACGCGGTAGCGCTTCGCCGCGTATCGGCGTGCCGACGATCGCAGCGGAGAGAAAAAACTCTTTGTCCGCAAAGCCGAAAAAGGCATTGAGACGCGCTTTGTCGATCCTATAAACGACTTTGGTCGCATGCGGCAACAGTAGCGCTGAGGCTTCGATCGCTCCCAACAGATGTCCGCCGTCAAGCAGACAATAGCGAAACGCCCGATCCTTATATTTCCATGCCGAGCGCCACGGCACCATAGAGACAAAAAAAAGATATCCGCGTATCGGACGGTTTTCTCCGATCCACCGCTCCAACCCTTCCGAAGGCGCAAGCGCATACAGAAGCGTCAACGAAGAGGTAAAAACTTCGTAATGATAAATGCCATCAATTTTGCCTTGCACACCGCGAATCTGCACATAGAGTTCGTTGGGATAGAGTGCGCCAGCGGCGGGATTCATACGCAAAAAGTATGCTACGCCGGGATAGCTCTTTTTGGCGTTGATACCGCCGATACGATACAAAAAACGATCTTGCGAATCGGAGAGTTCAAAAGCGAATCGAGGCAACTGCGCATCATAGCGTTTGTACGGCGTCGGCTGCATCGCCCAATCGAGTCGATGCGCGGAGGTACGCACCGAACAATAAGAGTGTTTGGTGCGGGCATGATAAGACACCATCTACACCCCTTCGAAAATCTCCGTATACGTCGCTTTCAATCGCTCTACACTTACGCACGCTTCTTGAAAAAGCGACGGAAAGATCGCGGCATCGTGCGCCAACGCTTTATGGCGTTCGTACGATTGCATCACACGGCGCGCCCTATCCGCGGCTTGGGGGCGATTGCGTTTGAGATGTTCGAAAGCCACGGCGGCATTGATCAGCCCCTTAAGCGCGTTTGCCATCGGATCTTTACGCAGACGCATGGGGTGCCACGCCTCTTCGAGCACTTCATGCGCATCGTAATAAGCCTCGGACGCCAACAACACGATATACTTCCGCAATGCCCCTTCGAGATCGTCGCTCATCTTCATATTCGCTCTCCTTTCGGATAGAAACGCTTGACGATGTAACCGTCGATACGATATTCGTCGTCGGATTCGAAATCGTAGGCTTCCAGATAGTCGTTCAAAATCGCCGCCAGATATTGCAGTCGCTCTTCGGGAGTGAGATCCGGCAACTCTTTTTTCAAAAAAGCGTACAAATCCTCGTTTTGCAATTGCGCTTTGGTATGCAACTTCAAAATAGTGCCGACGCTCAAATCTACTTCCGCCATCCAAAAACTCCTTTGTGTACCGCTTACCAAATCCGATACTCCAAAAATAATCGGCGATAATTTTTAGTAGGTTACTATACCAACCTTAACCGCTCTCTACTTCTTATCACCTATTCCCTATTAAACATACCCTCTTTTCACCATCCCGAGAACCATTGCCAACGACATACCGTCATTGTTGTACCCCTCCGTATGACACTTTTCGCACGTATCCCCGCACTCGAACACCAAATTTGCTACAATCTCTTCCCATCTTTCAATGTGATGCGCCTTGATGTAGTCGGCTATCTCTCCCAATGTTTTGTCATGGCAGTAACAAATTGTCATGTCGCCTGTCGGCATCTCCATTTTCTTACTCCATCAATAAAAGCTTTTCCGCCGGGAAAAGCATACCGAAACTCTTCACTTTTCACTATTCATTCTTCACTCTGCAAGCTACAGACTCTCAATATTTCCTACCACTTTGCCCACAATGGAGACTTCCTCCGGAGTAAGACGTTCGGGCGCATAAGCGGGGTTGTCCGAAATAAGCTCTATCATCCCGTCGGCACGGCGTCGAATACGTTTGATAAAGAGTCCCGCCGTCGTCGCGGCGATATAGATGCCTTCTTTGGAGATATCGGTTTGGGTGCGATCGATAAAAACGATCGAACCGTCTTGAAGTGTCGGCTCCATCGACTCGCCGTCAACATGAATCGCTTCGAGATCGGTATTGCCGAAACCGACCATACTCTCTATAATTTTGCGATCGACGGTGATTGTCTCGTAGTTTTCGTCGAAGACCTCCGCACCGCCTCCCGCACTGGCGCGTATATCGGCGAAGTAACGCACGCGAAAAAACTTATCCGTCTGCTCTTTGAGCATATCGACACTCTGATCGAAAAAAAGCCAGTTCGCCGAAATCTTTTTGCGCGCGCAAAACTCCAAAATTTCGCCGTAAGGGATCGAGTTGCGCTTTTTCATCGTCGCGAAGGTCGCTTGCGGTATCCCGAGCGCCGCCGCCACGTCTTTGTCGAACACTTTCCCTCCGATTTTCGTTTCGCTAATGATATCTTTAAGCTTTTCGATAATCTCTTGCATGTTTAACATAGGCTCTCCTTAATAGCGTATATTTAAGAAAACGGCTTCGGTTTTCTTGTTGCGTTTCAAATTCTATAACGTTTCGGCTTAAAAGTATGACAATTTGAAATATTTTTTCACCTATATGACATTTTGAACTATCATTAGGATGACAAAACAGCGAAGGAGTCGAAAATGGTTTATACGATGGACAAAGAACTGCTCAGCTACGCAATCAAAATGGGATGCAAAACGGCGGCGGATTTTGCCCTTTTTCTCAAAGTGCGCGCCTCTATTATGGCGCTTTAGTCGGCGATCAATCCAAAAGCATCACCGTCACCTCTTCGCCCGCCTCTTTGGCGCTTTCTTCTTCCGAGGTGACCAGCAAACCTACGCGACCGAGCATATTGGTCATAATGGCGGAGGTGCCGACTTTTTTGTCGCGGAAATCGACATAAAATTTTCCCTCTTCCAAGGTCACGTTGCATGCGGTAAACTCCGCTTTTTTGGCACGTTTGACAAAAGGCTCTTTGAGCGTCGCTTTGACGCGTTTGATAGGATCGGCGACCCCCTGCATCTTCGCAATCAGCGGCACGACATAGAGTAACGCCGTTACCGTCGAAGAATAAGCGAAACCGGGCAATCCCACAATAAAGCGATCCCCCTTTCGCGCCAACATGATATGTTGCCCCGGTTTTACGCGTACCCCTTTGAAAACCACCTCGTAACCGAGTTCTCGAATCACATCTTTGACAAAATCGTAATCCCCTACGCTCACCCCGCCCGTCGTCACCACAATGTCGCTTTGTCGCGCGGCTTTTTCGATCGCGGATAAGATCGTCTCCTTATCGTCGGTCACGCAACCGAGTTGTATCGGCTCTCCGCCGTACTTGCGCACAATCGCTTCAACGGTATAGTTGTTTGAAGAGCGTATTTGAGAAGGATTGGTCTGCGCCTCTCCCAACTCCAACAACTCCGCTCCCGTCGAAAGGATTGCGACATGCGGCTTTTCGTAAACGGTCACATAGACGATATTGAGTCCCGCCAAAACGCCGATCTGCGCAAAATCGATCCGCGTACCCGCTTCGATCAAGATATCGCCTCGGGCATAGTTTTCACCCGGTTCGCGCACCGAGAAGCCTTTCGCTACGGGCTCTTCGATCACAATCTCGTCGCCCTCGACGCGAACGTTTTCGATCGGAATCAACGTATCGGCGCCTTCGGGCATCAACGACCCCGTAAAGGTTTTGATGCACACCCCTTGCGACACCTTCGCTTCGATATCGCTACCCGCAGGGTTATCCGCGATGATCTTGAGACGCCCGAGCGCCTGATCTTCGGCGCGTATCGCATAACCGTCCATTCCCGATGTGGGATAAGCCGGGGAGTTGTGGTCGGCGACGATGCGCTCCGCAAGTACGTATCCGAGCGCATCGGCGATGCAAACCCGCTTCGTTTTGTCGTAGGCGATCCGCAAATTTTCTATTGCCGCCATAGATTCGTCAAAATGTATCATCTCTCTTCCTTATGCAAGCAATCCCGCACCGTCCATCGGGGTGCTTCGCTCTTCGGCATATACGCGCTTGCCGTCCACCACATCGTATTTCCAAATCGGTGCGTTGGCTTTGAAGTCCTCCACAAACGCTTCGATCAAACGCAACGCCGTTTTGCGCTTGGGAGAAAAGACCGCCGCGACATAAGAGCTGGTATGCACCGGTACGTCGCCTTTCGAATGCGCCATTTTGACTATCGCACCCTCTTCTTCGGCACGTGCCTGCCATGTATCGAACCACGCACGCAACACGGGCTCGTAGATATCGAAACTAAGCGCTTCGATACCGTTTTCCGCGCGTACCGTCCCTACAAACGGGATATAGGCGCCGTAGTTGGATCGCGCCTCTTCATCCAACCACCTTCCGAAAATTTCTTTGACATCCAACGGACCGTCGTAAAGTTCCAAAATATTCACCTCATCTTAAAAAGCTTTGTAAAAAAGGGCTCTGCCTCTCATTTCTTATTAAGAGCCAAACCGCATCTCTTCTCTCATCACCAATTCTCGGTTCCTCATTGCTCATTACTCATTAAAAAAACCTATCCCCC
>JALVPA010000107.1:0-1014 GCA_027026055.1 Campylobacteraceae bacterium
TATATCCTCGATCGGATAAAAGGCGCGATGTGTCGTCAGTTTGGTACGATAATCGATCGTATCGTGCGGCACGGCTACTCCTCGTCGACGGTTTCGGGAAGTTCCAACGCTTCGATCTTGGGCAAAGTGCCGCCGCCCGCGATACCTTGAAGCGATCCGTACATCTCCGTTGTATTTGCCAAAACGCTGTCGATGAGTTTTTGTCTGCGTTTCCACGCCGCCATCAACGAACGCTTCTCTTTTTCGAGCTCTTCTTGCATCCGTATGAAACCGTCCACGATGGCGCGTAGTTGCATCTGAAACTCATCGCCTGTCAAATAGTTGTAAAGCAAAGTCATTTTGTCGGTTTTGTTCTCTTCGCGTTTGAGCGCACGATGGATGCGTATAAGGCTTTCGCGCAGTAGCGATACGGAGCCTTTGAACTCTTCGAGCGAACAGACCCATACGCCCTCGATCCATCCCATGCGTTCCATACCCGGCGGATAGACGGTGGTGACCAGTACGGCGATATCGGCGCCCGCTTTGAGTTTGTCTTGTTTGAGTTTGGCGATCCAGTCGTTGCTCCAATGTTTGGTGTTTTTGCTTTCGTAGCAGATCACGCCGCAGTTTTGCTCCTCACGCGTATGTACCGTTTGGATACAGTCGGCGCCGAATGCACCCTTTTTGACCTCTTCGACCGTATCGAAGGGAAATTGGCTGCGCAACCACGATTCGATGCTCAGCTCCAGCGCTTCGCCTTGCGCTTGCATGCTTCCTTGCTCCGCTTTGCGTTTCATCTCTTCGGCGGCGCGCTTAAGCTGAGCGATCTGTTCGTCTTTTTCTTTGAGTTTGAGCGCTTGCGCCGCTTCTATCTCTCGCTGTTTTTGTAACGCCGCCTCTTCGAGTCGGCGCATCATTTTGGCACGCTCTTCGCTCAGTCGCGCATTGAGCGCTTTTTCCGCTTCGAGTTTCGCTTCTTGCATCACCGATTCTTTTTCGCGTTTGAGACGTTCGATCTCGATTTTGGCGGCGTTG
>JALVPA010000107.1:1024-4879 GCA_027026055.1 Campylobacteraceae bacterium
TGCAGCTGCGCCATCGCTTCGCTTTGCTCTTCGACAAGTTCCTTGCGTATCGCATCGGTGAGCTTGGCACGCTCTTGACGTAGTTGCGCTTTAAGCGCCTTGCGCACCTCTTCGTCGAAACGCTCTTTTTCCTCTTTGAGCGCCTCCTCTTTGGCTTTGAGCGCCTCCAGATGCGATTTGTACGATTTGCGCGCCTCTTCGAGTTCTTGCTGGAGGCGTTTGCGCTCTTGGGCGTGTTCGGCTTTGAACTTCTCTTCGATACGTTTGTAAAAGACCGTATCGATATCGATCTTTGCCCCGCATTCGGGACAAGTAACGGCTACGGTTTCGCTCATGACGACTCCTTGCGGATAGATAAGGATATTGTATAGCAAAGTGTGTTAGAGACGGAAAAATATGACAAATTGTCATATACACAAAGCAAGAAGGCGACCGAAAGTATCGACTACGCCAGCAGATAAGCGAATTTTTCGACCCACTCGAGCCACGTTGCGCTTCTTTCCGCATCGATGCCGTTGTGTTGCAAGTCGCGTACGAGCATGACGGCGAACTCTCCCGGCATGTTTGTCGTATAGCGTAGCACATTGTCGAGGTGTTCCGTCGTGTCGTTTTGTTTCAAGGCATTGACCAGACCGATACTGAGTGCCGTCAAGACTTTGGGATCTTCGGGAACGTCGGTCGTTTCTCCGGACAATACGGCTTCGATATCGGGTAGATCGTCCATGACCTTGCGAAATGCGATAAAGCCCAGTGCCGCGTCGCGTCCTACCGCCCCGGCAATCGTATCGAGAAGTAGCGAATCGGTCGGCTCCGCCTTTAAGATTCTATCGACATACTCCCAACTGCGCGGTGTGGCGAAGGCTTTTTCTTCCGATTCGGGATCGAACGTAAAAAGCTTTTCGGTATCGAAGTGCAAATAGGCGATGATCGAGGTGTCGATACCGCTGCGATACGCCCAGCTTTTCCAATCGTCGAAATCGACTTCCATCTCAAGATGCACGAAACGGTTCGCAAGCGGCGGCGGCATCTTATAAACGACGCCTCTGTCGTTTTCGCGGTTACCCGCCGCGACGATACTCCACCCTTCCGGAAGCGTGTATTCGCCGACGCGTCTGTCGAGAATCAGTTGATATGCCGCGGCTTGGACTGCGGGCGGTGCGGTATTGATCTCGTCGAGAAACAAGATTCCGCGCGTCTCTTCGTCATCGGGTAGAAAAGAGGGCGGCGCCCAGACGCCTTTGCGGTGTTCCGTATCGAAAAATGGTATCCCTTTCAAATCGGTCGGATCCAGCAGCGATAGACGTATGTCTAAAAACGCCAAGCCTTCCGATTCGGCGATCTGTTTGACAATCGACGATTTGCCTATACCGGGCGGTCCCCAAACAAAGACGGGGAGGCGTTGTCGTATCAGGTTGGATACCGTTTCGTAGATTTGTGTCGCGTTCATCGTTTTCCTTTAGAGGTTCATCATCGCTTTACTTTGTTCTAGCACCGCTTCGTACGACTTCGCCAATGTCTCGTTTTGTGCCAGTTCGTGTTGTAAGCGCGTGTCGAGTTTGAGGATATCCAAGAGTTCTTTGGGTAGCGAAGCGTTCGTCGCCAACGCTTTGTTGATCGCGAAGAGATCGCGTGCGAAAAGTTCGCGCAATATCCCCTCCTCCGTGGAAGGGTTGGCGCCGAGTGCCGCGGCGATTTGTATCTCCTTGCCGCGACGTTCGTAGATATCGCGGAGCGTTTCGGCGGAGACGGAAGGGTTTTGCGCCAAAGCCGTATCGAGCGTTTCGCCCCAGTTGCAACGCAGCTTTTCGAGCAGTTTCGAAGGTAGGGTCGGATTTGTTGCCAAAGTGAGCGCAAGCGAAACGTTTTTTGTTTCGCACAACCTTTCCTTGACATCCGTTTCCATCCTACGGTTGTATCCCAGGTGTGCCGTCAAGGTTTCGTCGAAATTCTTTTCTTCGATACGTTCGAGGCGGCGTATGTCGATGGGTTGTTTGCGCAAGAGGATCGAGACCGTCTCGGGCGATTTGTCAAGAAGCGTCTCGAAGATATTTTCCGGTATCGCTTCGTTTGCGGCAAGCGCTTGCGCGATCGTTTCGTCATCCTTTTTTAGCAGCGCAATCAGTTCCTCTTCACCCAGTGCGACGTTTTTCGCCAATGCGATATCGATGTCGCGTTGTTTCATCCCTTTGAGCCTGCGTATCGTTTCGGAAGAAAGATGCGGGTTTTGCGCGACAACGGTATAAAGAGAGGTCTTTTGTCGCGACTTGGTTTTGAAGCTAAAGTCGGGAAAGTGCAAAAGCGCATCGAGCAAATCGGCGCGACTTGTCTCTCTCGCCAGCCGTTGCAGGGTCAAATAGCTATATAGCAGATCCTCTTCGGTCGGTCGTATGGAGACGAAGCGTCTTAACGTATGCATAATGACGTCGCGATCCTCTCGGCTATCCTCCTCAGCGTTGTCGAAACGATAGAGTTTGAGTAGTCGGATAAAAAGCGTATCGTCGAAATAAGGATTGGCTATCATACGTAACAATCGCGCACGATCGTTGCCAAGGCGCAGCGCCATCAACAATCCGTCGGGCTCTATCGATTCGGAAAGCAATCTTTCGAAAGTTTCGAGCCGAAAGAGAGGCACTCCCTCTTCGTACAACCGATCGCTCAGTTGTTCTTCGTAAGGATCGAGTCTGCGATGTTCGACGACCGCTACGAGATTGTCCGTCGGTTCGGTTACACGCTCGATACCGAACCGCTTCAAGAAACGTTGCTGTTCATTCGCGTCGAATATCTCCTCTTTGCCCAAAAAAAGAAGGGCTTTTCCTTTACCCTGTTGCAGTAAGTGTTCTAACGTCGTCTTGGCATCTGTCATACGAGGAGTATAGCATAGCGGATTTTAAATAGGAGTTAATTTATCCTAAATGTCGAGCCGCCTGCAAAAAGTCGGCGACGATATCGTCCGCCGCTTCCAGGCCGATAGAGACGCGAACGAGTCCTTCCGTCACGCCGAGATAGCTGCGTTCCTCTTCGGAAAAGTCGCGATAGATGGTGCTTGCCATATGTAACGCCAAGGTGCGGTTGTCGCCGATATTGGCGGTTTTGACGACCATCTCGAGACGGTTCAAAAGCGCAAAGGCGCGTGCTTTCGTGCCGCAATCGAGTGTCAGTAGCGGTCCGCAGCCGCTAGGAAAGAGCGTACGGTAGCGCGCATGGTCGGGACTTTCGGGAATCGAAGGGTGATTGACGCGTATGGCGGCGGGAAGCTTCTCTTTGAGTGCGGCGGCGACTGTTTCGACCGTACGGTTGACACGTTCGACGCGTAGCGGCAATGTTTCGAGTCCCAATAACGTGATATAACTGCCCATCGCGTTTGCGGTCATTCCCATATCGCGAAGCGCCCGCTTTTTCATAATCGCCATAAAGGCTTTTTTGCCCGCTTTTTTGACAAATTTGTGCAGCGATGCGTATTTGGGGTGCAAAAGCGTATCCTTTTCGGTATCTACGCTTCGAAGAACAAGCGCACCGCCCAGCGGTCCCGCAAAGCCGCCGATATTTTTGGTCGTCGAGTGCATCACCAAATCGGCGCCGAGTTCGAGCGGACGCATGAGTATCGGCGTGGCGGTGTTGTCTATGAGCGAAAGGGTGTCGTAGCTGCGGCAGAGTTCGAGAATTTTCGGAATATCGGGTAAAGTAAGCGAAGGATTGCCTACGCTTTCGAAAAGCACCAGCTTGATTCCTTCGCGCAGTTTCGCTTCGATTGTGTCGAAATCGTCCACCTTGCATAATGTGTGGCGAATGCCGAATCGGGCAAAGGTCTCTTTGACAAGCGTATAGGTACCGCCGAAAAAGCCGCCGATACATAAC
>JALVPA010000108.1 GCA_027026055.1 Campylobacteraceae bacterium
TGCATCGCTTCCAGCGGCACGCTATAACCGCATTCCTCTTCGATCTCCTCGACGGCGATTTGTACCGGCGGCAACGTTTTATCCGCGATACCGGCACACAGCTCGACCGTCACCCCATTGCCGTTATGCATATAGACGGCGGGGCGAAACTGACGCACCAGCACGAACGCCTCTTTTTGCGTATGATAGATCAATACCGCCACACTATCGTGCGCTTCGACCACCTCCCAACTTTTCTCAACTCCGTTTTGGGTGTAGTGCGCCTTATAAGCATGCACGAAACGTGCTTCTTTCAACGGCTCCGTACGAAAATTTTCAATCTTGTAACTCATCTTCTATCCTTACGGTATCAAAAAGCTTTCCCGCCAAACTCTCTTTTCGCCAAATATAAGTCGGCGTATCATTCATCAAATAAGCGTCAAGCTTTTCTCTGTTTTCTTCGGCATGGGGTATGTTCACCCGTTTATAGCGTGTCTCGGTCCGCTTTGCGTAACGTGTTTTCTTCGTACGCTTTTTGCCGCCTATCGATTTTTTACCGAGTACCTTCATCGGATCGATCCATCGCCCGTTTTTCATCAATCCGAAATGCAGATGCGGCCCCGTACTGCGTCCCGTCGAACCGACATAACCGATAATCTGTCCGCGCTTGACATATTGCCCGCGCTTGACACGAAGTCTGCTTTGGTGCGCATAGAGCGAAACATATCCGCCGCCGTGTCTTATTTTTACCGTTTTGCCGTATCCGCGCATCCATCCCGCATAAATCACTTTCCCGTCATTTACCGCCAAAATCGGCGTTCCGCGCCTGGCACCGAAGTCCGTGCCGTGATGGGGGCGATAACGATGCAAAATCGGATGCCATCTTCGATACGAAAAACGAGACGTTACCCGAGGGTGACGTAGCGGCATACCGAATCGCTTTCCGCGTTTACCCGAATCGACATAGGTATAGTAGGTCACTCTCTTTTTACCCGTAACGGTATACGCGACTTTTTTATGAAGTTGCGTATATCCTCTTCCGTCGCCGTCCACATAGATATAGGTAGACTTGTCTCCGTGTCGATAACGCACCGTCAAGAGTTTCGGCATATCATAAATCTTGTCGAGACGCTTTTTTTGTCGATAAACGAATGACACTCTATCGCCTTTTCGCATCTTTTTCGTATCGACGGCATTTTTCAACGCCAACGCCAAGCGTTTGGCCAACGTTTCGTGTTGCGTCGCCTTTTTCGTATCTTCGTAAAGATTCGTTTCGACGGAAATCTCTGCAAAACGCTCTTCTTCTTTATAAACAATCGGGATAATATCGAAAGCGTAACCCTTTTCGGTATCGTCTCGACGATACAAATGAATTTGCATCTCTTTACTGATAGGGATCAAAGCCTGTTCCAACGTCCCGTTGTCATCTTTCAATTCCCAATAATCGTATCCGCTACGAATCTCCGTCAAAAATTTCGTATCGTCTTTGGAGTAAACCGACAACATCCCGGTAGAGATGTTATGCTCTTTCAAATAATCCGAAAAGGTTTTGTTTGGGGGCCACACGAGACGATCCGCACGGGAAGCCCACACCATCGTAAACCCTATCAAAAACAAAACCGAAAAAACTTTTCTCAATAGTGCTTCCTCACGCTAAATGAAAGGTTATTATATCCGATTTTGACTAATATACTCCGAGATTACGGTTCATTCAACTTTTAATCTTTTGTCTGTATAATCGAATTCACCAGAACAATAAAAGCTCTGCTTTAACCAAAAAGGACAATCCGATGCGTATGATTGTGTCGATTCTATTAGTGTTGTCGGCCTCACTTTCGGCCTCTTTTTTCCCTTCGACCGTCCATACGACGATTAAACGGATAGAAGGAAAAACGCTTCGTCTCTCCAAACCTTTCCCG
Source organism: Campylobacteraceae bacterium (assembly GCA_027026055.1). Lineage (GTDB taxonomy): Bacteria > Campylobacterota > Campylobacteria > Campylobacterales > Sulfurovaceae > JALVPA01. The sequence goes on from JALVPA010000108.1 coordinate 1,899, forward strand.
GTCACCGGTATGAGCGGCATTGTCGTCCATCGCTATGGGAAAACGATCGATGCGGCACTCGGCTATCTCGTACAACGAAACGACAAAGGCGAAGCCGTGCTGATCCGAGGCAAAATCACACCGCACGAAGCGCTTCCCGACATCAAAACATCGCCTTCCGAAGGCGACAAAGTTATCGGCGGTTACCTCTACGGCAATGTGATGGTACTCGCTCCCGACGAAACGACGTACAAAAAGATCGTCTCGCGCTATCGCAAAACGTGGTTTCATCCCGACCTTCTCGCCGCCTATCTTTCTCAAGAGGGCGATGCCTATCCGACCCGAAAGACACTCAAAGCCTTTGCGAAGCAGTATCAAATCGGACTTTTTTATATTGTACGGCGCAACGATGCGGTCTTATACGATCCTATATCCGAACGAATCGTAGCTAAAAAACCTTTCCGAAATCCTCCCGAAAAAACTCGCTATCCCTTTTATATGCGCTTGAAAAAAATAGAAGCGGGGCTTTTCGGCGACGAAGGCGACGGTGACTACTATCGTCTCATGGAGCAGTTTCAATGATCGATCCCAAGCATCTCGAACGTTTTCGCAGCTTTATCGGTGAGGAGAACGTCAAGTCGGACAAGGCGCATATGATCGCCTATAGCTACGATGCGACGCGCACGCGCTACGAACCCGATGCGGTACTCTTCCCGCGCGACGAAGAGGATGTGAGTCGTATCCTGACCTACTGCAACGCGCACGGCATCGTCGTTACGCCGCGCGGTGCGGGTAGCGGCTTTACGGGCGGTGCCTTGCCCGTCAACGGCGGCATTACTTTAGCGTTTGAAAAGCATATGAACAAGATCCTCGAGATCGATATGCAAAATATGATGGCGGTGGTGCAACCCGGTGTGATCAATATGGACTTACAACGCGCCGTAGAAGCGGTGGGGCTCTTCTATCCGCCCGATCCGGCTAGCGAACAATACTCCACCATCGGCGGTAACGTGAGCGAAAACGCGGGCGGCATGCGCGCGGCAAAGTACGGCATCACCAAAGATTATGTAATGGCGCTTCGCGCCGTACGCGCCAACGGCGACGTCATCCGCGCCGGCAAACGCACCATCAAGGATGTGGCGGGCTACAATATCGCGGGAGCCTTGGTAGGTAGCGAAGGGACATTGGCGGTCATTACCGAAATCACCCTCAAACTCCTGCCCAAGCCGCGCTTTCGCAAAGCCTATATGGGGATCTTCCCCGATGTCGAAGCGGCGATGAACGCAGTCTTTAAATCCTTAGCGGCAGGAGCCAATCCCGTAGCAATGGAGTTTATGGATGCATTGGTGGTACAAGCGCTCAAAGAGAAGTTGGGTGTCGAACTGCCCGAAGAAGCAGGCGCGCTGCTTATCGGCGATGTGGACGGCAACGTCATTCAAGAGTTGGAGTTTCAGCTTGAGACCTTAGAACGCTCGTTTAAAGCAAACGGCGCGCAATCGTTTGTCATTGCCGACGATGGCGAAGCGCGCGACAAGCTTTGGTTCGCCAGACGCAACGCATCGCCCTCGATTACGATCTACGGCAACAAAAAGCTCAATGAAGATATCTCCGTACCGCGCAGTATGCTTCCGAAGGCGCTGGAAAAAATCTACGCGATCGGCGAAAAGTACGGTTTCAAAGTACCCTGCTTCGGTCATGCGGGCGACGGCAATATCCACGTCAACGTCATGGTACCCGACGGCAAGGACGAAGCGCAATTGGCACGCGGACACGAGGCAATCGAAGAGATTTTCGAAGCGGTGGTGGCAATGGGCGGTACGCTTAGCGGCGAACACGGCATCGGGCTCTCGAAAGCCCCCTTTATGGATATCGCCTTTACACCCCAAGAGATCGCGCTCTTTCGCGATCTCAAGCGCGCCTTCGATCCCAACAACATCCTCAATCCCGGCAAAATGGGACTTTAACACCTATCGCCATGTCTCGCAGACGTCGCCTTGTCGAAAAATACTATCTTTTCCTCAAAGATTTTTTCTACGATCTTTTCGAAGACAAAGTCGGCTATTACGCTTCCGCACTCAGTTGGAGTACGCTTTTTTCGATTATCCCGCTGTTGGTGCTTTTACTCTTTATCTTTACCCATTTGCCTGTTTTTCACGAAGTTTACGGCAATGTCAAATCGTTGATTTTCGCCAATTTGATGCCTACGCAATCGGAACTTATCCTCGCCAAAATCGACGAATTTATCGAAAATTCTTCCAGACTCGGATGGATCGGTTTTGCGTATGTACTCTTTGCCGTAGGTATGTTTCTGAAAAACTACGACTATATCGTCAACGATATTTTCGAGATGCCGCCGCGCTCTTTTATGCAAAGCGTACGCACTTACGGATTTCTACTTCTGTTGCTTCCGACGATGCTTGCCGCATCGTTTTATCTCTCCGAAACTCTGCATCGTTTGGTAGGAGAAGAGAGACTCGAAAAGGCATTTCATCTCTACACGTTGCTACCTTTTTTGATTAGCTGGGGTATCTTTTATATCGCCTATCAATTCTCCGCAAACCGCCCCATTCGCAGGCGTGCGGCACTTGCCAGTTCCTTTATTGCGTCGCTCGTTTGGTACCTCTCCAAAAACGCCTTTGTCTTCTATGTCATGCATAACCGCACATACACTAGTATTTACGGTAGTATTGGCGCCTTGCTTTTTTTCTTTTTGTGGATTTATATTTCGTGGGCAATCTTTTTGCACGGGCTACGCTTTTGCTACCTACTCGAAAAAGAGGAAGAAGAGGAAGAAAAAACGGTTCAAAAAAGATAAAGACGCAACGCAAACACTACGGCAATCCCCCATGTCAAATACCAAGCCGTGCGATACCGCATCGCCGCCAACGCCGCAACAACATACAGTATGCCAATCGCTAACGGCGTCTCATAGAAAGTTGTCGTTTGCGGCAATGTCAACAGCTTTGTCAATGCCGTATCGAACAGGCCGCCCGCGCCTATCGCATGTAGCAAGATCGACAACGGATAAAAGAGCGTAAAAAGTAGCGACAATAACGGCGACAAAAGTTGCCATCGCGATGTTTCCGGGAAAAACAGATGCGTAATCGGCAACATCAACACAAATACGCCTACTGCAATAACGACGGAAGCGACTATCGGTTTCTCCGTCGCTTTGAAATAGTGAAGCAAAAGATAGATGAAATAGACGCCGAAAAACGAGAACCAAAACCCGAGTGAAAACGCCAAATCGGGAAATATCGCTAGCAACAACGCTATGACACTAAACAAAAAGGTTACGCGCCACACGTCGATACCCAATACCGTCAACGCCCATCCGGAAGCCAGCATGGCATAAGCGCGCACCAGAGAGGGTGGTGCGCCGACAAACCATACATAGATCCCCGCCAAAAGCAACGTTGCCGCGCCGACATCGAACAACCGATAACGATAGAGCCAAAAACGTCGCTGTAACGGCGTGTAAAGAAGTGTCAATACCCCGTAAAGCACACCCCATAATATTGTCAAGTGCAGTCCGCTTAACGCCGTCAAATGGTTGACACCCAATCCCGAGAGTGCCCTACGTAACGATGCGGAAATCTCCGAAGCGAAAAAAAGCGCGCCGTAAAGTGCGGCGATATCGGGACGGTCGTGTTGTGCGGCAATCTTTTCTCTCAAACGCGCTTTTGCGCTATCGCCTCTTTTTAAGATACGTAACATACGACTCTTGAGATACCCTGTCGTCAAAAAATCGACAAAATCGTAACGCTTATCGGGTGTCAACTTGATGCGTACCGTATCGCCTTTACGCGCATCGACGAACCTCGGCCATGTCGTATAAAGACGGAGTCCCTCTTTCGTATGCAACTTCGCCGCTTTATAGATAGAGTGTCGCTTCTTTTTGAGATAAAGGGTCTTCACCGAAGCCTCGGTATAATAAAACGGCAAAGAGACAAAATCGCGGTAGTGTAGATAGCGCCATCCCAAATGAAGAAGGAAGAGCACAAAGGCGATAGCCATGAAATAAACGAACTCTCGCCTATCAAAAAAGAGCGTCGGTTTGGTCGTCATGGCTCCCTATTAAAGCGGCGGCATCTCAATCGTGCCCGTGTGCGCGGGGATATCGTTGTCTTCATAGATGATCTCCGTCCCACCGTACTGCGCATCGACAAATCTGGTAAAGGGCTTTTGGAAAAGCAAATCGACCGTTCCCGTCGGACCGTTACGCTGCTTGCCGATAATAAGCTCCGTCTCTTCCTCTTTTTTGCTTCGCAGATTGTTATAGGCTTGTTCGTATTTTTGTATCTTATCGGCGCTGCCTTCGGCTTTGGCTTTTTCGAGTTTCTCTTTGATTTGCGACTGTTTATAGACATCGTCGCGATAGACGAACAAAATAATGTCGGCGTCTTGTTCTATCGCACCCGATTCGCGCAAATCGCTCAATATGGGACGCTTGTTCTCCCTGCTTTCCAAAGAACGATTCAACTGAGAGAGTGCGACGATGGGGATTTGCAACTCTCTGGCAAGCTGCTTCAGCCCGCGCGATATTTCGCTGATCTCTTGTTGTCTGCCTTCGCGACTCTCCCCGCTCATCAATTGTAAATAATCGATGATCGCCATGCTGATTTCGGGATGTTGCGCTTTGAGTTTACGAAGCTTGGAGCGCACATGATGAATTGTTGCATACCCGCCGTCGTCCACAAAGAGTTTTTTACGCGCAAGTTCGTCCGTCGCTGCGGAAAGTTGCGTCCATTGCTCGTCCGTCAGATCCCCCACCCGAAGCGCTTGCAAAGGAATAGAAGTTTTTGCCGAAAGCATCCGCAGCATCAGCTGCTCCGCCGGCATCTCGAGAGAGAAAAACGCTACTCCCTCACCTCTTTCTACCGCTTTGAGCGCCATATTGAGTACTAGCGCCGTATTGTGTGTCACCGTCATATCTTCCAGCAAAAAGAGGTGATTGCCGTCAAGCACGAAACCGTAGTAGTCGTCCACCTTGTCATACTCCACCCGGATGCCAGTATGCGTATGATCTCGTTTCGACGCAAGCGGTCTGGCTCGTTTACGTTTGATGCGCGTAGGGATCGTATCGAGTTCGCCGACAATCCGCAAACGATACACCTCGCTTTCGTAACCGATCTTCCGAATCGTCGCTTTTTTTGTCTTGAGAGACACCCTAAATCCGAGCGTATCGGCAAGATATTTGATCTGTTCGGCAAGGCGTTTTGATTTTTGCACGATCTCGAAGACATGGTATCGATCATCGTAATACCCGTCGCTGTCGATCAAACCCGCCAAAAGCTGTAGTCTATTCTCTCTGGTGTTAGCAATGTAGTGATGCGGGATATGTTTGTTGTTCAACACACCGAGAAGTCTCAATTTCCCTTGCAGCGAATCGCTTAAATCTTTAAGCGCGCCCTCTTTTTGGATATTGGTGATACTATACATCGTACACTTGCCCTCCACGGCATAACGATGCAGTTTTTTGTCCAAACGAAACGCATAATCTTGCAAATAGTCCACCACCTCCGGATCCTCGGTCGCAATTCTTATGTCGCTACTGCGTCCGTCTCCGAGCCAAAGCCCCAGAAAGTACGGTTCGACCTCCAACGGCTTCTCATCAAATTCTATCGCTACCTTGTAGCCCTTATAATTCGATTTGAATTTTTCGCTTTTCGTAAGATATTCCGCCACTTCGATATTAAGTATATCGCCGTGTTTGTGCTTGCCTTCGTTGCGCGAACGCTTGAGCGACAAGATATGCGACTTGTTGACACGATAATCGATCCCTTTGTTTTGTCGCACCCAATACATCTCTTCGCGTCCGCGTGCCAAAGCCAGTACTTTTCTCGGCGTCGAATCGTCCCCCATCAGCAGATCGCCCGGCTTCACATCTTCGACCTTCTTTAGCGTACCGTCATACATCACGACTTTGGTACCCTTGCCGAGACACTTCCCCATCGCCGGCCTTGCGGCGACGATGACCAAATCCCCCTTTCCGAAACCGGAAGTCTTTTCGTTGAGATTTTTAAACCCCGTATCGACCCCAATTAGCTTGGAGTTGCCTTGAGCCTTGAGCCTGTCGATCTCCTCCAGCGTCGAAAGTACGATCTGTTTGGCATCGCGAAAATCGTCGCTGACGGCATTTTGGGTGATTTCGTAAAGCTTCTTTTCGACCAGATTCATCACATCTTCGGTGGGCAAGTCCTCTTCGATCGTGACTTTTTTGATCTCTGTCGCCAACGATGCCAACGCGCGTTTTGCCGATTTGGCTTTGATTTCTCGGATATATGCGGCGGTGTTGGAGATGGGGTTGGCGGAAAGGATTTCGAGCATCGCCGTTTCGTCGAATTTTCCCGTCGATTGAAGTTTGGTTTTGAGAAACGCTTCGTCGATCGGCTTCTCTTCGCGCGTCAATGCCTCCATCGCCTCGAAGAGATATTGATGAAACGGCAGATAGAAATCTTCCGGACGCAACTTCGCCGCCACCTCTTCGTAAATTTCGGGATCGAAGATAATGGCGGAGAGTACCGCCCTTTCGATATCGAGGTTATACATATTTTCCACGGTTAAAACTCCTTCGGAGCATAAAATGAAGAGTGAATAACGAATAGTGAATAGTTTCGGATGGCACACTTTGTGTGCTTTCTATTAAAATTCATTGTGTACTCTCTTTGCTAGAAAACACTCACACTACCCCTTTTTATTTAGTAGCTTTTCGATAAAAAAGCATACCATAACTCTTCACTATTCACTATTAATTCTTCACTTGACACAAAGTGTCACCGGCATACCATAACTCTTCACTATTCACTATTAATTATTCACTTGACACAAAGTGTCACCGGCATACCACAACTCTTCACTCTTCACTTTGAAGTTGAGAAGCCATCTTCTCTACTTCAGCCACAAATCTATCTACAAGCTCCGCTTCCGGCAGGCGTGCGACCACTTCGCCCTTGACCATCACCAACCCGGCACCCTTACCGTAGGCGATCGCCACATCGGCGTGCTTCGCTTCGCCGATGGCGTTGACGACGCAGCCCATGACACTCACATCCATCGGAGTTTTGATATGGGCGGTGCGCTTTTCGACTTCGGCGACGGCACTCACCAAGTCGGCCTCGATGCGTCCGCAGGTAGGACAAGAGATGATATTGAGCCCCTCTTTCGAGCGTCCCGCATCTTTGATGATCGCTTTGCCGACTTTGATCTCCTCTTCGAGTTCGCCCGTGATCGAAACACGAATCGTATCGCCGATACCCTCAAGCAGTAACGCGCCGATGCCGATGGCGGATTTGATCGTCGCGTGAAAACGTGTGCCCGCCTCGGTGACGCCAAGGTGAAAGGGGTAGTTGTTTTTGGGACGAAGCATCCGATAGGCCGCTACGGTACGCTCCACATCGCTGGCTTTAAGCGAGACTTTGATGTCGGTAAAGCCGAGATCTTCGAGAAATTTGATGTTGTACTCCGCGCTTGCCACCATCCCTTCGGGTGTGGGACCGTAGCGATCTTCAAACTCTTTTTCCAAACTCCCCGCATTGACCCCGACGCGGATCGGTAGCTTGCGCTCCCGGCACGCCTTGACGATCTCTTTGATGCGGTTTTTTTCTCCGATATTGCCCGGATTGAAACGGATGCAATCGACCCATTTGGCCGCCTCCAGCGCCAAACGATAATCGAAGTGGATATCGGCGACAATCGGCAAATTCACTTGCGCTTTGATCTCTTTGAGCGCTTCGGCATCCTCCGGCTTCGGCACCGCCACACGTACGATGTCGGCGCCCGCGAAATGCAGTCTGTTTATCTGCGCTACCGTCTCGGCGACATTGTGCGTATCGCTAAAGGTCATCGACTGCACCGAGATAGGCGCATCGCCGCCTACGGCCACATCGCCGACATAGATCTTTTTGGTAGGGTAGCGTTCTTTCATTACAACTTTCACTTATGCACTTTGCAATACAAGCGGCAAATCTATCGTATGCTCACCCTCTTTTACATTGAGCACCTCGATAGCCACCACTTCATTCTTTTCATTATAATCTACGACGACACCTTCTTCACGTTCTTCGCTTTCAACGACTTTGTCATCGGATAGGATCAAGTAGATCGCATCCGTTTCTTTATCGTAATAAATTTTCATCTGCATCCCTTTTTTCGCATCCGCCTATCGAAGTATACCGTTACAATAAGTTCGTTTCTCGGGTTTATAACAACTTTGAGACAACGATGACCATATGCTGCTATAGTGCCGAATAGGTGTATCTCATGCTCACTTACCTTATGCACAAGCGAAGGATCGTCTATAACAGTTTCGATCCACGCCGATTCGATCCCTCTATGACGCATTACTTCGCGCGCATGCATACTCATTCGGTACTTCATGGGAATGATTATACCATAAAGGGGTCAGACTCGCAACGCTTTCTTTTCACCATATTGCGGGACTAAAGTCCCGCCTCCAAAATTCCTCATCCCTCCCTCCTCGTTCCTTATTACTAACTAAATTCCACCGGGTCCATATCGATCTCTACTTCTTTGCTCGCTACGGCATGCAGCGCTTTTAACAGATCGATACGCTTGGGTGCGCGAAGCAATATCTGATAACGGTATTTGCCCGCAATGCGTTCTATCGGCGCCTTGCCGTGTCCTACGATCTCGATACCTTCGTAGCGTTGCAATACCGCTACCTTTTCCGAAACGATACGCGCCGCCTCTTCCTCTTTTTTGTGCGATACCAAAATTCGCGCCAACGATACAAAAGGCGGGTAACGACCGATTTCTCGAAAGAGTAGTTCTTCCTTCACAAACGTTTCGTAATCGTCGAGATAGGGTTCGTAAGCGGCGGCGTTGCCGGTTTGAATCACCACCTCCGCCTCTTTCGCCCGACCGCTGCGTCCCGCGATTTGCAAAAGCAGACCGATCGCCTTTTCGCGACATCGATAATCCGCCATTCCCATGATATGATCAAGCCCCGTGATCACACTGAGCGTGATACCGGGATAGTCGTGACCTTTGCTCAACATCTGCGTACCGAGCAGCAGATCGCTTTCACGTTTTTCAAAACGCTTGAGCGCGTCGGCAAGTTTTTTGGGCGTCGTGATCGTATCGCTGTCGAAAAGCTCCACACGTATACCCTCTATCGTGTTTTCGATCACCTCTTTCGCCTCTTGCGTACCCATTCGTTCGCTCAATAGCGGCGCACTGTCGCAATAGGCGCATCGTTCTCGAATCGCTTCGGTATAGTTACAATAGTGGCATTTGAGATAGCGTTTTTTACGGTGCAACGCCATACCCACGCTACAGTAGGGGCAGGTGTGCGTCTTGCCACATGAGGGACAATAGAGATATTTGAAGTTACCGCGCGTAGGCAAAAAGAGCAACCCCTGATCCCCGGCATCGAAGTGCTCTCTTATCGCATAGACGATAGGCGCTACGACACCCTCTCCCGTCACGAAACGATAGTCTTTTTTGGTTCGGACATAAGGGGTTTTAAGCCTCACGACGGGATATTTGCGATAGCTCGCCACCGACGGTGTCGCCGATGCCAAAATCGTCTGCGCGCCGCGTTTTTTGGCGATATAAACCGCAAGATCTCGCGCATGGTAGCGCGGTCTGCTTTGCGATTTGTAGCTGTCGTCGTGCTCTTCGTCGACGACGATCAACCCCAAATCGGGCATCGGCACGAAAAGCGCCGAACGCGCCCCCGCCACGACGCGTACCTCTCCTTTTTCGATCGCTTCGAGAATTCGCTCTTTTTGTTTTTTGGCGATTTTGGAGTGCCAGATCGCCACCCTCTCGCCGAAATAACGCTCCAAACGCTTTTGCATCTGCGGCGTAAGCGAGATTTCAGGCATCAACATGATTGCCGTTTTACCCGCTTCGAGCATATCGGCGATACGAGCGATAAAGATCTCCGTCTTCCCCGAACCCGTCACCCCGAAAAGCAACGCCGTCTCTTTCTCTTTCAACCCCTCGTAGGCACGCAGTTGTTCGGAGGTAAGCTTAGGACGCTTAGGCACAACATCCTTAATCCCTAATTCCTCATTCCTCATTCCTAATTCATTATCTTCTTTATATGGCAAAAAAAGCCCTATCGCTTCGCCGAAGGTACAAAAATAATATTCGGAGACAAACTTCGCCGTCTCCATTTGCCAGGGTCGATAACGATACGGCGCGGTTTCGGCGATTTCTATCGTATCGAAATCGGGCTTGGCTACCTCGGCGACAATCGTCGCCTTTTTCGGTCGTTCCAAGACGGATACGGTGACAACCGTGCCGATTTCGATAAAAATTTCGCTGTGGTAGGTAAGCAACGGCGCGGCACTACCGTTGACGGCGACGCGAAAGTAATGCACGCGTTCTATTTAAGTAGTTTTTCACATGCGGTTTCCGAACCGCTTTTGCAAACCAATCTACCGTTTTTCAATTCGTACACGGCATTTGTGCCGTCGCCGAAGCGATAGGTAAAGGTTTTCGGCGTTTGAGTTCCGTCTCGGTTCCAACAGCTTCGTGCCGTAGCACTGGCACAATTTTTTACAGGGTATTCGAGAACGGGGTTTGAACTGTTGCCATCGAAATAACGAAACGCATAGGTGGCGTCTCCCAAATCGCCAATCTGACTCGTATCGCCTCTTAGCACCCTTTTTTGGCGCTCTATCGCCAACGAACTGCGCACCGCCGCCAACGTATCTTTTGCCTTTGCCGTTTTGGCGGAACTCAATATCGGCGCGAGTTTCGGAAAAGCGACCGCCGAAAGTATCCCGATCACCACGATGACAAACACAAGCTCTATCATCGTAAACGCATTACGTCGTCGCATTTCGATATCCTTCGTTGTTTCACTTTTTAATAAAAGGTTGTTTCTATCTTAACGAAAAGGAGCTAAAAGGGATATTAATATACGAAGAAAAGTAGTTGCGGTACGGAAAGAGACCGTACCGCCAAAAGCAAAGTCTTAGAAGGAAGCTCTACTTACGTCAAAGTCACCTGCCTCTGCAGTTGTTTTTGCAGAATACCAACATCTCGGCATTTCCGTAGCATTACCGTCTCTACAAAAAATGTTGATCTTGTTTGTAGGATTGGACATAATGGGCGTAGCGCCGGCTCCCGTACTATTCGCTTCCGCCAAAGCGTCTTTAAAATTACTCCACGATACATCCGAGAATCCTTTCGGGATTTCGATAAGATCGCTCAGCTTGGTAAAGGGCGCATTCGCATCCGGAATATTTTTAATAGCTTTTGCGCTGTCCTCTACACCCGCCACAATCGCTTTCGAATAAAGATTAGGCATAATGATAGAATTCAACTTTCCTACATATTCACCCGCTTTTGCCGCATGGGCTTGGTCTTTTACGCCTACGAGCTTGGGCAATGCCACCGCCGCCAAAATACCGATAATGACGATCACGAAGATCAATTCGATCATTGTAAAACCGCGTCTCATGATTAACTCCTGTAAAATAATCTTTTCCAAGTCGACTACTCGGAATAGCTAATTGTAACCTTAATATCCTGAAAAAAAGCTAAGCATTTATAGCCCTTCGAGCGTTTCGATAAGCATCTCTATCTCTTTTTCGTAATTGTTGGTCTGCTTGGCAAGGCGAAGATAGGCTTTCAAAAGCGCGTCGGGTTTGTTGTCGGTATGCATGTTGACACCCGCTTGTCTCAAATCTTCGGTGACAAAATCGGCAAACGCGTCGTCGAGTTTGATCTCGTAGCGATTGCCGCAAAACGTGACTCCCACATATTTCATCGTCGTTTCTCCGTCAAACACGACTACTCTTCGCTCAACAGCGCTTCGACCTGTGCGATGATCTTTTCGATCTCGGCGTCTTTTTCGGCAAGTTCTCGCTTGAGCGCTTCGATTTGACGCTCTTTTTCGTCTTGGGTCGCA
>JALVPA010000109.1 GCA_027026055.1 Campylobacteraceae bacterium
ATCTTATCGACGCCGAAACCGAGCACGATACGCAACAGTGCGCCCGCCAAAATGGGAATCGAAAGCAGTGTGGCGATTTGTCCCTGCGTCAACACTTCGCCGTGCGTCGCCATCGATTCGCTGATCTCCGTTGCTAACGGACCCAACATCGTCCATACCATAAAACTAAAATCGAAATATAAAAATGCCGCAAAGAGCGTTGGAGCGTGTCCTTCGCCTTTGAGCGCTTTGAATCCGGCCATCGTCTCTCCTTCAAATATCATAAATGCGATGCGCTATTATATCTCCGATTTATGGCAATGATTACTTTCGGATTGATTAATTTTTAATCATTTTATTTTTTATAAATTCATTAAAAATACAAAACAAACCTAAAATACGAAACTTTATGTGATTAATTTTTAATCATCTCGAAAAACGAAACTTTGCAAGAGTTAAGCTATAATACCTTTACTATAACACGCGACCGGCATACAAACAACGATGCGGTCGGAGGAGTGAACAGAAGATGAGCGATACGTTATCCCGCGCTTTCGAGGCGAGAAACAAAAAACAAAACAAAGTCGAAGCGACCAAAGCACTCAAAGCACCGATGGAGGTTTACGAGCGTCTAAAAGAGATTGCCGAAGGCGGATACGAAACACTGGCGAAAGAGGATTCGGCCTATTTTCTCAAATGTTTCGGACTTTTCGACAAAGGCGAAGATTTTATGCTACGCGTGCGCATCCCCGGCGGACAACTCGACGCCGCACAGGCTATTCGTCTCGGCGAAGTCGCACAACGTTACGGAGACGACTATATCGATCTGACCACCCGCATGCAAACGGAGTTGCGCTATATCAAGATAGAAGATATCGCCAAGGTGATCGTATCGCTGAAAGAGGCGGGTATCTCCACATTCCAAACGGGTGTGGACAACCCGCGCAATATCGTCACCGACCCGCTCGACGGTGTGGCGTACGACAATATCGTTCCCGCCATGCCGCTGATTCGCAAAATGCAAGAGGGTATCGTCGAAAATCCCGAATGGATTAGCGCCTTGCCGCGTAAGTTCAACACCGGTATTTTGGGAAGTATGAGCAACAGTTGCAATATCTTCGGACACGACTGCTGTTTCGTACTCGCGCAAAAGGGGGGTGCGTTCGGATTTAACCTCTATCTCGGCGCGCGTGTCGGCGTTCAAGCCTCCGATGCGAACCGCTTCGTCGCGCCCGAGGAGGTTCCCGAAGTGTTCCGTGCGATATTGCGTGTTTTCAAACGTTACGGCTACAGAGACAATCGCAACAAAAACCGTCTGCACTTTTTACTCCAAGACGTCGGCGTCGAAGCCTTCGTCGAAGCGGTCGAAGCCGAATACGGCAAAAGTCTCGAAAGCGCGGGTACCACGCTCGTACAGTCGCAAAATATCGCACTCGGTTCGAACAAAGTACGGCTCAAAGACGGCACCTACGCCTACAAAATCATCGTGCCTTCGGGGATTTTCTCCGGTAGCGACATGATCGAAGCGGCCAAGCTTGCCGAACGTTACGGCAACGGCAATTTGCGGTTGGGCTACGATCAAAATCTCTATATTTTGGGTATCGGCAACGAAACGCTTGAAGCGTTTGAAAAGGAACCGTTCGTCGTTAAGTACGCCGCTTACGATACGCTCTATTTCAGAGACGCTATCGCCTGTGCGGGCACACAAACTTGTAGTTACGGCGTCATTCCCAACAAACCCGACGCCATCGAGACGGCGGAGTTTCTCGGCAACGCCGTTCCCATCGCGGATGCGCATGTGCGTATGAATTGGTCGGCGTGTCCCAAAGGCTGCGGCGTACACGGCATTGCCGATATCGGATTCGAAGGGTGCAAAGCCAAAGACAGCGAAGGCAACCGCGTCGACGGCGTGCACCTCTTTTTGGGCGGCAAAATCACCCGAGAAGCCAAAGAGGCGCATACCTTGCACAAAGCCCTGCCTATCGCCGAAGCGCGTTATCATGTCAAATATCTGCTGGAACTCTACGCCGCCCACAAAAAACGCGGCGAAACCTTCGAAGCCTTCGAAAGCCGTTTTCTCAGCGGAAGATACAGCTATCAGGCGTTGGCGTTTTATACCCGTATCAATTATCTGCTCGAAAAATACGAAACGGGCGTGCGCTTCGATCTCGACACCGAACGCGACACCTACAAAAACGAAGCGTACGAGATTTTCTATTTCGGACTGCGCCTCTTTAAGCTACTTACCGGCGAAAAACGTTTCGAAGCGGTAGAAGGACTCGAACCCGTTTTGACAAAACCGCGAAAAATCACGCGCGATGAAGTCAGCCGCCTCAACCCCAAAGTCCCGCCGCAACTCTCCGAAGCGATTTACATGATGACTCACGAAAACAAAAAAGAGCGCGCACAGGTCTTTTCGGAGCTGTTGGTGGCGTTAAAAGCGCTGTAGAGATATAATGAGGAATTAGGAATGAGGAACCGAAGAGAGTGAAGGGTGATGAGTGAAGGGTGAAGAGTAATAAGTGAAGGTTTTGGGGCGGGGTTTTGGTCCCGCAATGTTGTAAAGAGAAGAAGCGACAAAGGAAGCGATCATGAGTGAACAAACATCGGATACGCCGTTGAGCCGAAACACGCCGATGGAAAGTTTTATCAATCACAAAAACGCCACCGGCATGCAGTGCGGCAACTACACTATCGACCTGCCTGAACTCAAGCCGGGACAGCAGTATCGGTTTCATTTCGACGCGACGGCGTGTGTGGGGTGTCACTGTTGCGAAGTGGCGTGCAACGAGCAAAACGCCAATCCCGACGATATCAAATGGCGTCGTGTCGGAGAACTCGAAGCGGGAAGTTTCCCCGATACCTTGCAGCTTTTCAACTCGATGAGTTGCAATCACTGTATCGATCCCGAATGTCTCAAAGGGTGTCCGACCGAAAGCTACATCAAACTCGACAACGGCATCGTCTTCCACGACGATCCGACTTGTATCGGATGTCAGTACTGTACGTGGAACTGCCCTTACGAAGTACCCGTCTTCAACCCCGATCGCGGCATCGTCACCAAATGCCACATGTGCGTCGACAAACTCGAAGCGGGGCAAACGCCCGCATGTGTCCAAGCCTGCCCCGCCGGCGCGATACAAATCGAAGCGGTCGATATCGACAAATGGCTCGCCGAAGATATGGCGAAAGAAGGCGTGGCGCCTCACCTGCCCGATGTCGAAATCACCAAGCCCACCACGCGCTATACCCTTCCCGAACTGCCCGAAGGTGAACGCTTCCGACCCGCCGACGAACATATTCTCAAACCCGCCCATCCCGAGTGGCCGCTGGTCTTTATGACGGTTTTGACCCAACTCTCCGTCGGCGCTTTCGCCGCTGTCTTTTTCGGACAAGTGTTGCGTAGCATAGGCTTGGCACTACCCGCACCCGACGCTTTGACGGCGTTGCTCGCCGTGCTTCCCGCGATGATCGGTTTGCCCCTTTCGGCACTACACTTGGGACGCCCCGGGCTGGCGATCACCGCAATGAAAAATTGGCGCTCCTCGTGGCTAAGCCGCGAGGCGATCGCTTTGGGTGCGTTTACTGCTGTCGCCACCTTCGTGCCTTTGCTTTATTATCTCGGCGTCTCTTCCGCTTTACTCTTGTTTGTTGAAGCGATAGCCCTCGGTGTCGGTCTGTACGGCATCTACGCCCAATCGATGATCTACCGTATCAAGGCAAGACCGAGTTGGAACCGCAAAAGCACCACCAAACGTTTCTTCGGCACGGGCTATGTCGGCTTTTTATTGATTGCGACCTTATTGCTGCTACGCGAAGGCGCCAACGGCGCGACGGTACTGCTCTCCGTCGCGATGCTTGCGGGTATGGCGCAAATTTTGTTGATTTTCGAAGAGGTGAGTTTCTATCGTCATCTCGATAAAGAGGATCCCCTCTTCTATCAACTCGATCGTACGCGTATCTTGCTTCAAGAACATTTCGGCAATATCAAAAAGTGGCGTCTCTACTCGTTGGTGGCGTTTGCCTTGATATTGCCTTTTGTCGCCGTGGTACTCAGTGCCGCATCTTTGCCGCATGCCGCGGCGGCAATTGCCCTGGTCGCGACACTGGGTGCGTTTGCCTCGGAGATAGCGGGACGATATCTCTTTTATCGTACGGTTGTGCCTTTGGGACTTGCGGGCAATTTCTTTGCGGGGAACCAGAGACACTAAAAGAATGAGGAGTTAGGAATTAGAAATGAGGAACCGAAGAGAGTGAAGGGTGAAGAGTGAGGAGTGAAGAGATTCGGTATGTTTTTTGAATGATGGATTTTGGAGGCGGGGTTTTAACCCCGCATTTGCAGGACTGAAGTCCCGCCTCCTTACTGGACAAATGAATAATGAACAATAAGTAATGAGCAACCGAACGGAAAATAAAGGATAGCCAAATGAGTCTCATACAAAAAGCGAAAGCGTTTCTCGGATTCGATATCAAAGAGGAAAAATACGCCCTTGTCGACGATCCTTTTTTCGGCAAAGTCGCCAAAACCAAAGCGCCGGAGAAATGGGTCAGAAGCACCTGCGGCTACTGCGGTGTGGGATGCGGGATGTATATCGGCGTCAAAAACGGCGAAGCGGTCTATAGCAAAGGCGATCCCAAACACCCCGTGAATATGGGAACACTCTGTCCCAAAGGCTTGAGCGAACACCGAATGGTACGCGCAAAGAGTCGAATCGCCTCGCCGCTTTTACGCAAAAACGGCGCACTTGAACCCGTTTCATGGGACGAAGCCTTTTCGCATACGGCGGAACGTTTCAAACGGATCCAAGCCGAACACGGCAAAGGCGCCGTAGCGGTCATATCCACGGGGCAGCTGCTTACCGAAGAGTTTTATATGCTCGGCAAATTCGTCCAGCTTGGACTCGGCACCAACAACTACGACGGCAACACCACGCTTTGTATGGCAAGTGCGGTAATGGGCTATAAACAAACCTTCGGCAGCGACGGTCCGGTAGGGTGTTACGAAGATTTCGAAAAAGCCGACGTCATTATGCTTATCGGCGCCAATATCGCCGACAATCACCCCATCCTCAAACTCCATATCGCCCGCAACAAGAAAAAACCGACGATTATCGTCGTCGATCCGCGCAAAAGCAAGACGGCGCAAATGGCGGATATCTACGTACCTATCAAACCGCGCACCGACTTGGCTCTGATCAACGGTTTGTGCCACATCATCATGGAGCAAGGGTGGGAAGACGAAACCTTTATTCGCAACCGTACCGAAGGCTACACCGAGTTTAAAAAACATATCATGGCGCACTATCCTCCGCAGGAGGTGGCGCACATTACGGGCATCGACGTCAAAACCCTCTACGAACTGGCGCGTATCTATGCCGGTGCGGACGCCGCGATGAGCGCTTGGACGATGGGCGTCAATCAAAGCGCATTGGGTACCGATACCGTCTCGGCAATCTGCAATCTCGCGCTGATTACGGGCAATCTCGGCAAAGAAGGCGGCGCGCCTATGTCGCTGACGGGTCAATGCAACGCCATGGGTACGCGCGAATTCGGCTTTACCTCTTCCATACCGGGTTATCGCAACTATGCCGACGAAAACGATCGTAGAGAATTCGCGGAAATTATCGGTGTGGACGTAGAGCGTATCCCGACGGAACGAGGCTACGCCTACCCCCAAATCATAGATGCCATCGATCGCGGAGAGATCAAGGCGCTTTGGGTCGTAGCGACCAATCCGCTGGTCAGCTTCCCCGATCAAAACAGACTGCGCAACGCACTCAAAAAACTCGATATTCTCGTGGTGCAAGACGCCTTTATGAGCGACACCGCCGAAATCGCCGATGTGGTCTTCGCCGCAGCAACTTGGAGCGAAAAAGAAGGATGCTACACCAACAGCGAACGCCGCTGCAACTATGCCAAAAAAGCGATCGAACCTTATGCAAACAGCAAAGCCGATTTTTATATCGTCAAAGCGTTTTCGACCTATTTCGACGGTGTGCACGATATGCTTTTCGCACACCTCAACGAACCGCGCGACGCCTTCGAGGAGATCAAACGTGTCAGCAAAGGCAGACTTTGCGACTACAGCGGTATGAGTTACGAACTTATCGAAGCACTCGGCGGGATCCAATGGCCGTGCAACGAAACCTACCCCGAAGGCAAAAAACGTCTCTACGACGAAACGATGGCATGCCCCACCCCAAGCGGCAAAGCGCGATTGCTTGCGCTTGATTGGCAACCGCTCAGCGAATCGACTTGCGAAACGACCCCGCTCATTCTCAATACCGGTCGTACCGTCGAGCAGTTTCATACCCGTACCAAAACGGGCACCATCGGCATCCTCGACGCGCTTGCCCCCGAAGCGTGGATCGACATCAGCCCCAAAGACGCCGCCAAACTACAAGTCAAAAGCGGCGATCGTATCGCCGTTTCGGGAAATCGCGGCAGGGTCGAAAATATCGTCGTCAAAGTGACCGAAACGGTGGCCGAAGGCAGCGTCTTTGTACCGTTTCATTTCAATACCCAACTTATCAACGCCGTTACCCTCCCCGAGTTCGACCCCAAATCGTTCGAACCCAACTACAAACAATGTGCCATCCAGCTCCACTCCGAAGCCGTCCCCGAAGGGATACGCTACGAAACCGACGAAATCGGCGGCTACCTCGAAAACCTCTCCGTCGAAACGAAAGAAAAACAAGCGACAAGCGAAACGATAGAAGCAAGAGAGTAATGTCGTTTCGCAGCCCCCAATCGCCTTTTTATTTCCAATTTTAAAACCAATCTACCAAAGACAATCCCTCAATCCTGGCAAACTCTTTGATATTGTGTGTTACCAATGTCAGATTGTTCGCTTTTGCCGAACCTGCAATCAATATATCCATCGGTCCGATAGGCGTACCTTTTTGTTCCAGCTCTGCACGAATGTGTGCCGCCACTTTCGATTCTCTCATTCCAAAAGGAACGATAGCGACTTGTTCCAATAGTAGAGAGAGTTGTGCTTCTCTTTTCCGAGGGTCGGACGATTTGGCAATACCTACGAATAACTCATACACCACAACCGAAGGAATATAAATCTCTTTTGGAGAGTGTGCAAAAAGATGCTTTTTCACCTCTCCCGTTCCCTTGAAAAAATAGATGAGCGTATTGGTATCCAAAGCAAACATTTAAAAGGCTTCCCTTCGCACATCTTCCGCTTGTGTCTCTCTTATCTCTTCAAGGGTGGGAAAATCTTTCCAGGCACCCGCAAGTCGGCGACTCTCCTCGCTCCATTCGTCTCGAATTTTTTGTTCGAGTACGGTCGTGATAAACTTACTTAGCGAAAGATCCAGAGATGCCGCCGTTTTTTTGATCTTCGACTCCAACTCTTCCGGTAAGTAAATGGTTACTTGCGCCATATCGCCATCCTTTAGGAACATATATGTCTCATTATAAGTGAACATACTTAAGGCGACATAAAACATACATTCAAATCAAACCTTCTTTCTTCACCCCTCACCCTTCACTCTTCACTCTTTTCGGTTCCTAATTCCTCATTTCTAATTTCTCATTCCCAACTCCTCATTCCTCATTATTATTTATGCTATAATGCGCTTCATCTTAAATCACACGGGACAACAAAGGTGCAACACCAAACCACACAAAAATTTATCGTCAAACTTTTCCCCGAAATCATGGTCAAAGGAGCCTCCGCCAAACGGCAGATGATCGACAGGCTCTATCAAAATCTACGCACGCTTTTGCATGCTATCGACGAGGCGATAGCGATCAAAAAATTCTCAGACAAGATCGAAATCGTCGTCGACAACACTCTCGCCGACACTGTGCGAGACCTTTTGATGCGCACGCCGGGGATCGAACAGATTCTCGAAGCGATCCAATTCGACGAGATGGATACGCTCGATCGCATCAAACGCACCGTCGCCGAGACGATGCGCGAACGGTTGGCGGGCAAAAGCTTCGTCGTACGTGCCAAACGTACCGGTACCCATCCATTTAACTCCATGCAGATCGAACGGGTCGTAGGCGGTTACACGCTGGCGCATACCCAAGCGCGTAAAGTCGATTTGCACAATCCAGATGTCGTCGTCTATCTCGAACTCGTCAATCGACAACTCAACATCGTCACCGCGCGTCACAAAGGTATCGGCGGCTTTCCGCTCGGCACGCAAGGCGAAGCGATTTCGCTGATGTCGGGAGGGTTCGATTCCACCGTCGCGTCCTATTTGAGCATGCGGCGCGGTATCGTGACCCATTTTCTCTTTTTCAATCTCGGCGGTGCGGCGCACGAAATCGGCGTCAAACAGGTCGCTTGGTATCTTTGGAACCGCTTCGGCGCATCACATCGTGTGCGTTTTGTCACCGTACCGTTCGAAGAGGTGGTCACGGAGATTTTTCGTTCCGTCTCTCCCAGCTATATGGGAGTGATGCTCAAACGTTTGATGTTGCAAGCGGCGGAAAAGATCGCAGACGAGATGGGTATCGACGCACTGATCACCGGAGAAAGCGTGGCACAAGTCTCCAGCCAAACGCTTCGCAATCTCGCGCTGATCGACGAAGCGACGCACAAACTGGTATTACGCCCGTTGGCAATGACGGACAAACCCGACATTATCGCGCTTGCAGAAGAGATCGGCACCAAATGTTTCGCCGAATCGATGCCCGAATATTGCGGCGTTATCTCCAAAAACCCCGTCACACACGGCTCTTTCAAACGGATGCAACAAGAGGCTTCGCATTTCGATTATAGCGTACTTGATCGCGCCGTCGAAAATGCAGAATCGATCCCTATCGACGAAATCGTACGAAACATTACCGAAAACAGCGCCGTCGAAGTCGTACACACACCCGATCCGACACACGATATCGTCATCGATATCCGACCGGACGAAGCGTGTATCGAGACACCATGCGAAACGATAAAAATCCCTTTTTACGATCTTAAAACGGCGTTTAAAAAACTACCCAAAGAGAAACGTTACCTACTCTACTGCGACAAAGGGGTCATGAGCCGCCTGCATGCGCAGTACCTCAAAGATGCCGAAGGTGCGGATGTGAAGGTGTATAGACCGAAGAGCGATTAGCCTTCGTCATCGCACAAACATTTTAAATCCTTCAATTCGAATAACAACAAATTCTCGTCTCGCATCCCGAGCAATTCGTTCGAAAACCCCGCTTTGGAAAAAAGCGCGTAGATATCCGCTTTGATACCCGATTGCAAGGATTTTGCCTTGAGTTTGTTGAGTTCGTTTTTACAGACTTTTCGCTCTTTGTATTTGCATTCGCCGACCACCACTCTGCCCGATTGCGTCACGGCAACGATATCGAACTCGTTCTCTTTGTCCCAATAACTCCCGCGAAGGCTCAACGGATCGTTCCGTGCGAAATGCGTTTCCAATAACGCGTCGCTAAGCTGTTCGAATACCAAAGCGTTCAAACGCTCTTTACGCTCAAGATAATACGCGACGAACCCGGCGTAGTCTCCCTCAAAGAGCTTCGACTTAAACGGTTCGACAAAACCGAACCAAAACCGCAAAAAAGGTTTACGAAAACGAAGTTTGTCTTGGATTCGATAATGTCGCAGACTCTTTTTGATTTTTTGTTTGGGGTAGCGTTTGAGCGGTGCTTCGCGACTCTCCTCGCGATACAAAACACCTTTTTCGCAAAGCTCACGTACGATCGTCTCTCCCGCCGATTCGGGCACTCTCGCTTTATGCAAAGCCGAATAGAGCTTTCCGTCGCCCGACGCTACGGCTCGCAAAATATCGCAATAGGGCTTTTCCAAAATATACGAAGGTACGATCGTTTCCTCAAAATCCGCGATGTGCGGAGCGAAATATTCCCGAAGTACCGTTTCGGGCGCTTCGAAAAGTGGCAACGTCTCTTTCGTCCCTCCGAACAACGCAAAAAACTCTAATAACGACGCATCCGCGACGTAAGGATAACTCCGACTAAAGAGACAAAAATCCTCTTTGATGTTCCTGTCCTTCTTCGCTTCTTTTTGTTATAGTTTAGCATAACTTCGTTATAATCCTACAAAGAAAAAAATGATTAATTTTTAATCAAACACATCATGACAAAGTCGCTTTATGGACAATTTTTATACAACTTCCGATGCCGTCAAACAGATTGTAAAAGGGTTGACTCTCACCAAGTCCCTTTATGTCTCGTCAATCGTGATCGGTGAACCCCATACGGGTAAAAAAACTTTACTTCGCCATATTTTTCCCGATACGCCCGTCGTATGCGGTAGCGATCCCGAAGCAGTTGAAAAAGCGCTCGATCAAAACGACGAAATCATCATTACCCGTTTCGAACTTCTGCCGAACAAAGAAAATCTCGACTTCGAAAACAAACGCATTCTCGCTACGGCCGATTATATCGGTAACCATAACGTCGTCGATTCGCTTTTTGCTTTTATCTATACGATGCCGCCGCTTTCCGAACGCCCCGACGATATTCTCTATCTCAAGCGCCGTTTTTTACGCGAAGGGGCCGAGATATTCGATATCGACGCCGAAAAGTTTCCCGTCGAAGAGATTCCCAACGACATACGCCAAAACTGCAAAAGCCTCAAACGCGCCGTTTACTTTCGTTTGGCGATGCATACGATGGAACAAGAAGATATCATGAAGGTGCTCTATCGCCATTTCTTCGATACGCTACAGGGCAACAACGCCTATAAAGAAAATATAGGACTCTTCGAAATTCCGCTGATTCGCGCGGGACTGGACAAATACGGCTCGCAACTCAAACTCTCCGAAATTCTCGGGATCAATCGCAATACCTTGAGGAAAAAGATTCATGAACACCGTATCGATTGATTTCAAACCGTTTATCGAATGGGACAACAACCCTTTTATCCTTTTTGACAATCAAGGCAAAATTCTCTATCTCAACAACGCCGCCGAAATCTTGCTCGGCTATGTCTCACGCAAAGAGATTTTCGAATTGGCGCTCTCGCATGCGCCGCAAAGTTACGGTTTTCAAACCGCACCCGTTACGCTGCGTTACGATATATTCAACTTCTTTTCCGTAACGGTCGGATACGAAAACGAAGAACAGCTCGGTATCAGACTCTATAACGCCCCGCGTATTCGCAACCAATCCCCCGTAGAAAACGACAAGTTGGTCGAAACCGACCTCAATATCCTTTTGGAAGCCAACATCGCGCTTTTTCGTACGCGTAACAACAACAAACTCGAACTTTTGACCGATCCCGATTTGCCGAAGCTCAAAATCGATCAAAATACCTTTTCCAAACTCTTACGCAAAGTTTTCGAAGCGTTCCGCGCTTCCGATTCGATTCGTATCGAACTCAAAATGCTGGTGGGAGAGCATGTCATCATCGAAGGCAAAAAAACGCCTCTGGCGCTTCTCTCCGTCTCCGCCAACGGACGTTACGTCGACACCGACAAACAGATTGTCGAATTCGCCGAGAGTTGTCACGTACGCTACTATCTCTATGAAAAAAGCGTTAAACTCGAAATTCCGCTTTTGTCTTGATTGATTAAAAAATAATCACCTATTGCCTACAAAAAGAGTCGTTGTAGTGGTAAGATAACAACGTATAAAAATTTCAATACCAAAGGAAACAACATGAAGCGTATGTTACTCGCTCTGACGGCACTGATGTTGCCTATCGCCGCTTTTTCGGCGGATAAGCTCGATACGGGAGATACGGCGTGGATGATGATCTCTACGGCGTTGGTACTTCTTATGACCCCTGCGGGTCTCGCACTGTTCTATGCGGGTATGACACGCAGCAAAAACGCGCTCAACACCTATATGATGGTAACGGGCGCGTTTGTACTTGCCATGATCGTATGGGTGGTTGCGGGCTATTCGTTGGCATTCGGTACGGCAGAAAGCGCCGGCATTCAAAAATTTGTCGGCGGTCTTGGAAACGTGCTTCTTAGCGGTATCAAATGGACCGACTTGAGCGGAAGCTATCCCACTTACGTTTTCGTAGCGTTCCAAGGAACGTTCGCGGCCATTACCGTCGCGATCGCTTCGGGCTCCGTCATCGGACGTATGAAGTTCTCTACATGGATGGTTGTCGTAGCGCTTTGGGGCTTGATCGTCTACGCACCTATCGCTCACATGGTATGGGGCGGCGACGGCGCTTTGTTGTTCGATGCGGGTGCGCTTGACTTCGCCGGCGGTACGGTTGTTCACATGAACGGCGGTTTGGCCGGATTGGTGCTTGCGATTTTGCTCGGTAAACGTTCCGGTTATCCCAAAATCGCCATGAAGCCTTTCAGCATCATTTTGACGGCGCTCGGTGCGGCACTGCTCTGGTTCGGTTGGTACGGCTTCAACGCCGGTTCCGCTTTCGGTGCAAACGCCATTGCGGGTCTTGCACTGTTGACAACGACTATCGCGACTGCGGCGGCGGGTTTGACATGGTTGGTGTTGGAGTGGGTTATTTATAAAAAACCGACGCTTCTCGGTGTGGCTTCCGGTATTGTTGCCGGTCTTGTCGCCATTACGCCCGCTGCGGGATTCGTCAGTGTAGGCGGTGCCTTTATCGTCGGTATCGTCGGTTCGATTGTCGGATTCTTCGGCGTAGTCGTCTTGAAGAAAAAACTCGGTTACGACGACTCTTTGGATGCGTTCGGGATCCACTTCCTTGCTGGACTTTGGGGAGCGCTCGCTACCGGTTTGCTTGCCGTCAACGACAAAGAGTTGCTCTGGGACGGTCCGATGAAAGAAGCGGGTGATCGTATGGGTCAATTCATGGTACAAGTCGAATCCGTTGTTGTCGTCGGTCTCTGGACACTGATCGGTACGGTGATCGTTTACTTCATCGCCAGTGCGTTGACAGGCGGAGCGCGTGTAGATGCCGAAACCGAAGAGATCGGACTCGACGAGTCGCTCCACGGCGAAAGAGGCGTAAACCTCTAATAAGGGTTTACCCTTTACAATAAAAAATTAAGACAAAAGGGACAACAGATGAAAAAAATCGAAGCGATTATCAAACCGTTTAAATTGGACGACGTTAAAGAGGCGCTTGTCGAAGCGGGCATCGAAGGGATGACCGTCAGCGAAGTCAAAGGATACGGACGCCAACAAGGCCACTCCGAACTCTATAGAGGGGCGGAGTATGTAGTGGAGTTCATCCCAAAAATCAAACTCGAAATCGTCGTTAGCAACGACGACTACCTTAACAAAGCGATCGAAGCGATCAAAAGCGCCGCCAAAACGGGCAAAATCGGCGACGGAAAAATCTTTGTTACCGAAGTGGAAAAGACGATTCGTATCCGTACGGACGAAGAGGACGAAGAAGCGCTCTAATCGGTCGTATCTTTCCAAGCATCTTTTTCGCTTTAAACACTCCGATAGGGCTTGCACGCCCTCTTTGCTCTCTACTACGCTTACTTCCTAGACAAAAAAGAAGCCTTAAAACGTTCGATTTTCGATTCGGTTGCACCGATACGCCACTTGACTTTGTCGACATCGAAATCGCGAACGACATCTTCTATCTCCGATTTTTTAAGAAGATACGCCGTTTTATCGATATTTCGGTAACACGTTTCGAAACGATATACGACATATCTTTCGTAAAGAATCTTTTGCGCCGTTTTAAACACCTCTTTCGCAGCTTGTGCATAGGCTCTCGCCATACCGCCCGTACCCAGTTTGATTCCGCCAAAATAGCGCACCACACAAATAGCGCATGCGACCGCCTCTTCGCCGCGTAGGACATTGAGTACCGGTACGCCGGCAC
>JALVPA010000110.1 GCA_027026055.1 Campylobacteraceae bacterium
AAAATCCAACGATTGCAAAAAGGCGTCGAAATCGGTTTCTTGCATCGATTCCATGTTCCTACGTGGAAGTGTGTATGCTCCGTATTTTGCTAAGAGAGCGGTTTTTCGTATGCAAAGCTTTCCGTATACATTCCCGCGCGTGGAGCGCGGAAACGAGTCAAACCGATTCGGGCGGCGTGAGCGAAAAGGAGATGAGCAAGATAGGTAGTGAAATAGAGGATGGGTTGAAAAGCGTAGAGTAATGTGGTATAATACTATTGCAAGAGAGATAGACAGTTCGGAAATAATCCGTTGTGCCGACGGCGGTGTCCACTCGGAGACCGATATGAGGGGGTAACGGTCCCTCCTATCTCTCTTCTTTTATTTGCACATACTCTTTGTTATCTTTTATATTATACATTTCTATGTATCCTGCCGTCTTTACCAAGGTAATTTTTTCTTTTCTGTTAGTGACCCCTTTAGTATCAACAACTATTTTTAGTAGTTTACTACAATCCTTTTCTCCACAATAAATTAAATTTAATTTTTCTTTCTTTGCATCGAAAAAGAGAAAATAAGGCTTATTTAAAATTTTTGGTATCTTTACAATATCCGCATCGTCTAATCCCGCCCCTCTTTGTCTTTTACTTTGTCTTGCCAAATGTGACAATCCTTTGTGTGTCAAATAAATTTCTTTTGTATGAATAGGAACGCCCATATCTTCTAAAAACTTTACAATCTCATCATCAAGATACCCAACCACAACGCGATCTTTTGTAAGTCTCTTTTTATCGCGCAACTGTGAAAGCATCTCTTTTATCGTCATCACTATACTACCGCTATCGCTTTTTTGAGGTGATAGTATATCCACATACCGCTTGAACGGATAGTTCGGCTAACATGCTAAAGAGCGACTCGATCGGCATAACCTCCTTCCACCGCTTCCAATGCACAATATCCGCCAAGCACTTGACGCCGTAGCGTTTCGATTTGCACATTTCCACGCTCCTGCACGAGAGTGCGTATGCTCCGTATTTTGCAAAGAGATCGGTTGTGGGGAAACGATTTGCGGTAAGGAGGCAGGACTTCAGTCCTGCAATAATACGTGACTAAAGTCCCGTCTCCTTAAACTTGCAAAACCGAACCCTTTTTGTAGGAGTGCAACATGGATTGCTCCGCGGCAAGAGCCATATTATAATCCGCAGACTTAGCCGAAAACGCAACAACGGCGATGTGAACGAACACGGCGAAAAAAGTTCGCAAACGCCCCGCCCCTTTGCGGCACCGTTTGCAGTCGTATCTTCGTACGCCTCACGCATAGACTTGCAATTCGTTATAAAGACTGTCGCGCTCCACAGGTACGAATCCCGCGTCTTTAATCAGCGATACGAAACTTTGTAGCGGCATACCGTGAGCGCTTGCGGCGCCGGCGGCGGACTGGATCGATTCGCGCTCGATCGTACCGTCAAGATCGTCCGCGCCGAACTCTTGGGCGATGAGCGCGAGGTTGATCGTCGCGGTGACCCAATAGGCTTTGATATGAGGGATGTTATCCAGTACGATACGCGAGATTGCGTAGGTTTTGAGAATCTCTTGTCCCGTGGGGAACTCTTCGACGCGCAAAAAGTTATTGTCGCGCTGATAGACAAGCGGGATAAAGGCGTTGAAGCCGCCCGTTTCGTCTTGCAAATCGCGCAGACGCAACATATGATCGATGCGGTGCGCCCTGCTCTCCACATGTCCGAAAAGCATCGTGGCGTTGGACATTCTGCCGCGTTCGTGCCATTTGCGATGGATCTCGAGCCACTGATCGGAAGTGACCTTGCCTTTGCACAGATACTCTCGCACCTTTTCATCAAAGATCTCTGCGCCGCCGCCCGGCATAGAGTCAACGCCGCTTTCGATCATCATATCAAGCACCTCGTCGTAGGTATGCCCGTAATGGCGCGCCAAAAAGTCTACCTCCGCCGCCGTCATCGCTTTGACGTGAAGCTCGGGAAAACGCGCTTTGATCTTGCGAAAGGCGTCCATATACCACGCAACGCCCGCTTCGGGGTGGTGCGCCGAGACGATGTGCACCTCTTTAGCACCGTTGGCAACGGAGTTTTCGACAATACGCAAAATCTCGTCGTGACTCATCGTGTATCGGTTGGGATTTTTGCGGCTGGCGGAGTAGGCACAAAATTTGCAGGTGTCGGCACAGACGTTGGTGGGGTTGATGTGGCGATTGATATTGAAAAAGCTTTTGTTACCGTAGCGCTTTCGGCGTATCTCGTCGGCAAGTTCGCCGAGCGTAAAAAGGTCGAGATCGTAGAGCGCTTCGGCCTCTTTGCGCTCGAGACGTCCGCCGCTTCGTACTTTCGTAATCAGATCCATCGTTGTCCATCCGTCGATTTGGTAAATTTCGGTATTATAGCACTTATAGTTTAGGAGCGCATAAGGTGGAAAATCTCAAAAAGCATATCGAAACCTTACTCTACGAAGATCCCGACAGCTTCGCCATCGCCAAGGCACTTAAAGAGCATATCAAACGCTACTTCGAAACGCTTCCGGAGAGTTTCGCCGATACGGGTGGAAAAGATTTTTTGATACGGCACACCCGACATATAGATGCTCTACTCAAACTCATCTTTCACGTGGCGATGCGACGCGCATTCGGCGAGTATCTCCCGCTCAAAAACAGTCTGCCCGTCACCCTCGTGGCGATGGGAAGTTACGGTAGAGAACAGTTGTGCGTCTATTCGGATATCGACTTGATGATCCTCTATAAAGAAGTACCCGGCTACAACACCCAAATGATCATCGAAAAGGTGCTTTACCTCATCTGGGACAGCGGACTCAAACTGGGACATCGCGTCCACCAAATCGACGAATTGGCAAAGATATCTCGTGGCGACATCACCATCAAAACCGCCTTGATAGAGTCGCGTTTTATCGACGGTTCGCACGCGTTGTGGACCGAAGCGCAAAACGTACTGGCACGTATCCGCAAAGATCGCATCGACGACTTCGTTCGCTACCGCCTCGAAGAGCGCAATGCACAATATCGCAAAGATCCCATCACGATGGAGCCGAATCTCAAAGAGGGTACGGGGGGATTTCGCGATGCCAACCTGATTTATTGGATAGGCAGTTGCTACTACGGTATCGGCGCAATCAAAGATCTGCCCCCGCACATCGTCAAAGAGGAAGAGTACAAACCCTTTCGTATCGCGCTGGAGTTTTTGTTTCGCGTGCGTTCGGCACTTCACCTTGTCGCGGGCAAAAAAGAGGATAAACTCCGCCTCGAACTCCTTCCCGACGTCTCCAAGTTGCTCGGATACGACGAAGGGTACAACGCCCAACTCAAATTCGCCCAAAAGACGATCGAAGCGCTCAAAACGATTCGCCTCTATTCGCTGATTTGGAGTGAACGCCTCACGGGGATCTATCTGCCCGTATGCGACAACGCCCTCGTCGTCAAAGCGCCGGAGACTCCGACCTCTTTTACCAAACTTTTACAACATCTTTGTCGTCATGCCGAAAACGTTTTCGAAGCGCACCCGACGCTTTTGGATGCGCTGGCACACACCGAAAGACCCGACCGCCCTCATAAAACGTTACTGAAAATCATCGCATCGTTTTTCGAACAACCCCATGCCTACAGCATCCTCGAAGCGCTCTCCCTCTCCAAAACTCTGCGCTATGTCATACCGCCTATGCGCAAAGTGGTCTCTTTGCCGCAATTCGACGGCTATCACCATTTTGCGGTCGATATCCATTCGTTACGTTCGCTCTATCATCTCGAACGTATCGAAGAGGATTATTTGAGGTCATTGTACGAAACGCTATCGAAAAGAGACAAACGCTTAGTAAAACTCACGACCTTTTTACACGATGCGGGAAAAGGACGCAAACGAGACCATCATCAAGTGGGTGCGTCGCTTTTTAAGGTCTTTGCCGCCAAACTCGGCATGAACGAAGAGGAAATCAAACGCGGCGAACGGCTCATTCAATACCATACGCTGATGAGCAATGTCGCACAACGCGAAGATATCTACAACGAAAAGATCGTTTTCGGTTTTGCATCGCATTTTCCGGATACGACGCTTTTAAAGATGATCTATCTGCTTACCTACGCCGATCTCAAAGGCGTCGGCGGCGATATCTACAACTCCTTTACTGCAAAACTGCTTCGCACCCTCTACAAACACGCCGTAGATGCGCTCGAACACCGCACGATTCTCGACGAAGCCGCCAAACGCGCCAAAAAAGAAGCCGCGCTCAGACGCCATCCGCAATTTCGCGCGCTCAGACAAAGCCAACAGCGTAAAATCCTTTCGATCCCGTCCAATCTTCTCTTTTTGCGCTACGGAACGCAGCGTATTATGGACATCGTACTTAAAGCTTTCGAGACCGACAACTACAGCTATCACATCAGCAACGACATCAACCTTACGATAGAGATTATCCGTGCGCACAGCATCAACCTCTCCTATCTACTCGGCAAACTTCACGCGCTTGAAGTGGTCAATATGGACATCAGCAAACTTTTCGACGGCAAAAAATATTTTAAAATCGACTTTGCTCACCGCGTGGACGAAAGCGAAATCCCCCTGATCGAGCGTATCGTTCACGAATCGTTCGACTGCGATCGCACCTATCCACTACGCAAACCTACGCTCAAAGCAGAAGATATCGATATCGACTGC
>JALVPA010000111.1 GCA_027026055.1 Campylobacteraceae bacterium
AAGAGAAGGGCGCGCAACTTTTTGACGTAAGCGCATGGCGCCTTGACGATGCGAAAGCATCGATCTTGTATGAGATCGCCAAAGAGAAGGGGTGGGGTGATTATTTGATCGATAATGCCGTAACGGCACTCTATGCGCTTGAGATATTGGGTATCGACTATCGTATCGAAGATTTGCGCTCTCTGGAGATCTTCGGACGTTTTTACCCGCTTCGAGACAATATCCGCATCGATGTGGGGCATAATCCTTTGGCGGCTAAGGCGATCGTAGAGGCTATGGAGAACGGAACGGTACTCATTTACAATTCGCTGGACGATAAAGATTACGAAGCGGTATTGCGTATTTTGAAGCCGAAAGTAAAGCGTGTCGAGATTATGCCTATAAAGACACAACGTGCGGCAACGACGAGAACAATAGAATCGGCACTTAAGAAAGTAGGGTTGCCTTACCGCACCTTCGAGGGCAAAATCGATACGAAAGAACACTATCTCGTCTTTGGTTCGTTTTATACGGTTGAGGCGTTTTTAAGGAGTATGGCGTGATATCCCAAGCGGCGGTCTTCGAGTATCTTGAAAAGAGTGGCGAAAAAGAGATACTGATTTGCGAAAGCGACGCCGAAGCACAGGCAATCGCCGATGTGGGTAAAGTACTTGGCATTACGGTATGCGCACTGCCCGATATACGCGTCGTGCGAGGAGAAGATCTGCGACCTTACGCCGAGGAGATAGGCGAGCTGTTGGAAGCGCTGGAACGTTTTTACGACACCAAAGTGCAGGGTAAACGCGCCTATATGGCGGTACCGCTTCGTACCTTGACGATTCCTTTCCCGAAAGAAAACTTTTTCGATGCCTTGCGTCTTGCTTTCGGCGACGAAGTGGATACGAAAGCGTTGCAAGAGCAACTTTATCGATGGGGTTATACCCCCGTCGATGTGGTGACGACTCACGGTGAGATGTCGTTTCGAGGCGACATTGTCGATATCTTTCCGCGCGGTGAAAAACGGCCGTATCGTATCTCTTTTTTCGATACCGAGATAGAGCAGATTGTCACCTTCGATCCCGATACCCAAAAACGCGATACGGAGGAGATCGAAGAGATAACGATCAAACCCGCTTTTTTGGCGCTTGACGAAAACGCTTACGAGACGCTGGCGTGGCGTTGCGAACACAGCGACTACGATGCTTTTGTCAAAGATATCGCATCACTCGGATTGTGGCATTTGGGGGAGATGGGGTACGCGGCGCCGGAGTGTTACGGTATGGTGCATGCCAAAAACCACGACGAAGCGTTACGCGAAATTTACGAAAACGACACGCCGCTTGTCCCGCGTAAAGCGTTTACCGTACCCATACTTCCCGACGCTCATCGCTATCGCGACTTAGAAGTTGCGGATGCGGCGAAGTTGATAGAGGCGCATAAGGAGAAAAAACTTCTGTTGATCGCGCGTAACGAAAGCGTGATTCGCGCTTCCGATATTCCGCTTGATAGCGACAAAGAGATTCTTTACAGCGATGCGATCGTCAACCTCATCGGCGATGACAGGTTGATTCTTTCGCTCAACAAACCTATCAAACGAAAACGTGTCAAAAAGCCCTCTTTGGTGCTTGACGAATTGAAAGTCGGCGAATATGTGGTGCACGAAAACCACGGAGTGGGTATCTTTAAAGGTATCGAACGCAAAACGCTTTTGGGACAGACCGAAGAGTTTGTTGTCATCGAGTATCAAGGCGGAGATATCCTCTCCATCCCCGTACGCAATATCGAAGTGCTCGATCGTTATATTGCCGACAGCGGTACGTTGCCCGTGCTTGACAAGTTGGGAAAAACGAGTTTCAAACGCCTCAAAGGCAAGGTGCGCGACAAGCTCTTTGCCATCGCATCGCAGATTATCAACCTTTCCGCCGAACGCCATTTGAAAAAAGGGATCGTACTGTGGAGTAATGAACAGGGCGCAAAAAGCGGCGAAGAGAGAGAACGTGCCGCTACGATTGCCGCGGAGCATCGGCTCTTTATGGCGCAGGCGGGCTTTGTACATACCGAAGATCAAGAGAAGGCGATTTTCGAAGTGCTTGCCGATATGCAAAGCGGTCGGATGATGGATCGGCTGCTCAGTGCCGATGTGGGATTCGGTAAGACCGAAGTGGCGATGAATGCGATCTTTGTTGCGGTGCGCAACGGTTATCAAGCGATGATGATTGCACCGACAACACTACTGAGCGCACAGCACTTCAAGAGCCTCAAGGCGCGCTTTGCACAGTGGGATATCAAGGTTGCCAAACTCGATCGTTTCAGTACGCCTAAAGAGAAAAAGGCGGTTGCGGAGGGGTTTAAGGAGGGAACGATCGACGTGGTGGTCGGCACGCATGCGCTACTTAAACTCAAGCCCAAACGCTTGGGATTGGTGGTCATCGACGAAGAACACAAATTCGGCGTCAAGCAAAAAGAGGCGCTCAAGGCGCTCAGCATCGACGTGCATCTGCTGAGCATGTCGGCGACGCCGATTCCTCGTTCGCTCAATATGGCGCTAAGTCATATCAAGAGCTTTAGCGAGATCCTCACGCCGCCCGAAGCGCGTGTCGGGATTCGTACCTTTGTCAAGAACTACGATCCCAAAATCGTCAAAGAGGCGATCTTGCGCGAACGTAGGCGCGGCGGACAGATTTTTTACGTGCACAACCGTATTGCGGGTATCGAAGAGAAAAAGTCGGCGCTATTGGAGCTTATCCCCGATTTGCGTATTACGGTGCTGCATTCGCATATTGATGCCAAAGAGAGTGAAGCGGAGATGCTCAAATTCGAAGCGGGCGAATACGATTTGTTGCTTAGCACCTCCATCGTCGAGTCGGGCTTGCATCTGCCAGGTGCCAATACGATGATCGTCGACGGTGCCGACAGATTCGGTATCGCCGATTTGCACCAACTGCGCGGACGGGTGGGGCGCGGCGGTAAAGAGGGGTATTGCTATTTTCTCGTTGCCGATCGCGACAAAGTTACAGACAACGCCAAACGCAGACTCTTGGCGCTTGAGAGCCACAGCGAACTGGGTAGCGGCGCTGTCTTGGCGTTTCACGATCTGGAGATTCGAGGCGGCGGCAATCTCATCGGCGAGGCGCAAAGCGGACATATCAAGCAGATTGGCTACGGGCTTTATTTGCGTATGCTCGAAGATGCGATACGCGAACTCAGCGGTAAAGAACAAGAGACGACGCAACAAACCGAAGTAACCTTGCAAATCGCCGCGTATATCTCCGAAGAGACGGTGCCGCAAGAGCGTTTGCGACTGGAACTTTATCGTCGCTTGGCGCAGTGTGACAATGCCGCGGAGGTCTATGAGATCGCCGCCGAGATGGAGGATCGTTTCGGCAAGCTCGATAGTGTCACGCGCCGTTTCGTCGATGTGATGGCGATCAAGGCGACCGCGAAACACAAAGGGATCAAAAAGATCTCTTCGTACGGCGAGCGCGTCTTTGTCGAGTATCGCGACGAAGATAAAGCGCGCACGGTTGTGCAAGCCGAAAGCAAAGACGACGACGATATCGTGTCGGCGGCGCTTGCGTTTGTGAAAGGTAGCGTTAAAGCTTAGTTAACCTCACTCAAGTATACTCCTACAATAAACTATATGAGGAGTCGGACTTGAGTAGTCGTATCATTGAAAATATCAAACGCGAAATCTCCAAAGTGGTCGTCGGTCAAGAGAAGATGATCGAAGGTCTTTTGGCGGGTTTATTGTGCCGTGGGCATATATTGCTCGAAGGGGTGCCGGGGCTGGCGAAGACTACGACGGTCAACGCATTGGCGCAAGCGCTGGGATTACACTTCAAACGGGTGCAGTTTACTCCCGATTTGTTGCCCAGTGACATTATCGGTACGGAGATCTACGATCCGCGCAACAACAGCTTCAAAATCAAACGCGGCCCCGTCTTTACCAACCTTTTGTTGGCCGACGAGATCAACCGTGCACCCGCAAAGGTGCAATCGGCACTTTTGGAGGTGATGCAAGAGCGTCAAGTGACTATCGGCGACGAGACTTTCAAGCTCGATTTGCCCTTTTTGGTCATGGCGACGCAAAATCCGGTAGAGCAAGAGGGCGCCTACGAACTTCCCGAGGCGCAGCTTGACCGCTTTATGATGAAAGTGGTGGTGGGCTACAACACCAAAGAAGAGGAGCTTGAAATCGCCCGCCGTGCCGCCAACAACGCTTTCGGTACCATCGAACAGGTGGCAAGCAAAGAGGATTTGGAGCAGGTGCGTAACGAAGCGATGCAAGTGCATATGGACGAAGAGGTCGAAAAGTATATCGTCGAACTGGTCAATGCCACCCGATATCCCGAAAATTACGGATTACAAGAGATCGGACGCTTTATCGAATTCGGCGCTTCGCCGCGCGCGAGTATCGATATGTACAAAGCAAGCCGCGCTATCGCTTATCTTAAAGGACAGGATTTTGTCTCACCCATCGAAATCGCGTATATCGCCAAAGAGATATTGCGGCACCGAATTATTCTCACTTATGAAGCGCAAGCCGAAGAGGTAACGCAAGATCAAATTATCGAGAAGATTTTGGAAGCGGTGCCGATACCGTGAGAATTAGAAATTAGAAATTAGGAATGAGGAACCAAAGAGTGATGAGTGAAGAGAGAAT
>JALVPA010000112.1 GCA_027026055.1 Campylobacteraceae bacterium
GGGTACTTTCATAAAGATCTCAACGAATTGACATTGAAAGAAGCGGCGATATTGATAGGCTTGCCGAACGCTCCGAGTTACTACAATCCGCTTAAACACTACAAACGCGCCCTCAATCGTGCCAATAACGTATTGTATCGGATGAAAAGTTTGGGGTGGCTCTCCGAAGCGGATTATCTCAAAGCGGTGAAAGAGACCCCCAAAGTCTATAAAACGTCGTTACGACAAAATATCGCGCCTTATATCGTCGACGAGGTGGTGCGTCGTTTCAAAAACAAACTCGGCGATGTACGTACCGGAGGGTACAAAATCTATACTACCGTCGATATGCAAATGCAAACGATCGCCAAAGAAGCTGTCGATTTTGCTTACAAAAAAGCGTTGAAAAAATATAAAGAGAAACCGGAAAACTCCACGATCAACGCCGCGCTGGTCGTCGTCGAGAGTGCGACAGGCGATATCTTGGCGATGGTAGGCGGTGTCGATTATAATCGCTCGGCATTTAACCGTGTCACCCAAACCATGCGCCAACCCGGTTCGGCATTTAAACCCTTCATCTACCAAACGGCACTCGATATGGGATACAATCCCGCCACGCCTTTGACCGATTTGGCGCGGACGTTTCAATATTATCAAAACGGCAAACCCAAAATCTGGGCGCCGAAAAACTACGAACGAGACTTCAAAGGCTTCATCCCGCTACGTGAAGCGTTGGTGCATTCTCGTAATCTTGCCACCATCAATCTCGTTGCCGATATCGGCGTAAGCACCATTCGAAAACGGTTGGCGTTTTTGGATGTGCCGCATATACCCAACGATATGTCCATCGCATTGGGTAACTTGGGATTGAGTCCGTTGAAAATGGCGCAAATCTATACGGTTTTTTCCAACGGCGGTCATATGATAGAACCGCGTCTTGTTAGCAAAATCGTCTCTAAAGAGGGAGCCGTGATTTACGAAACGCGACCGAAAGAGATTGTCGATTTTACCACGCCAGAGCAGGCCTATTTGATGACCGATATTCTCAAAGACGTTATCAAGCGCGGTACAGGGCGTAAAGCACAGGTAAAAGGTATCGAATTGGCGGGAAAAACCGGTACGACCAACAAAAACGTCGATGCATGGTTTTGCGGCTATTCGCCGACGATAGAGACAATCGTATGGTTCGGACGCGATAATAACAAACCTATAGGAAGAGGAGCGACGGGAGGCGCGATCGCCGCACCCGCATTTGCTTATTTCTATCGAAAGCTACTTATGTATCGTCCCGACATCAACCGTACGTTTATTATGCCGCCGGGGGTTTATGTAGGCGAATACAACGGCAAAAAAGAACTCTATACCGAAACTTCCCCCTTGCCCAAAGAGGAGGAAACGGATGTGACGAACGTGACGAGCCAGGCGGAAGAAGCCGGCTATAGGGTGGACGACGACGGGTATCTTATCGCGGAAGATCCCAACGAAGCGATCATCGAAACGGAAAGACCGACGCGTATCGAAGAGAGAAACGAACTCGATACGGATGTAGAGATGATCGCACCGATTGATCTCGATGAAAACGATCTCTTTAACGATCCCAAAAAAGACGCCGATCCGTTGCATCCGCCCAAAATCGCGCCTACCACACCCGCTACGGTCGATAGCGGCACGCTTTTTTAAAGGGAGAAGATGCGTAACGAAATATTTTTCGTTCTCGATCCCGTTGCGGAAACTTCTCGCCGTTATTTGTCGACGATAGATACGATTCGAAAAAGTTACGGGGGTTCGTATCGTTTGCGAATGCTATGTGTCGTTTCCGATACGGAAGATTCCGAATCCATCGCCAAAGCGCTTTGTCTTGTACGAGAGCTTCAAGGTGACGATGCGGCGTGGCGCTATCTTGATACGCTTGTCGACGCATACGAAAAAAAGGCGATTGATATCGCGCAACCGAGACTGCTTTTTGGGTTTTATACGCGTCTTTTTGGCGATAGTGCTCGTTTTGCGTTTCTGTATCACAGCGAACGTGCCGAGAAGCTTTCGATACGCGATAAAGAGCGTGCGAAAGCGATGGGCATTCTCCAAGCTCCCGCTACGGCTATCGTCGATGCGGACGGTCATCTCGTCGCCTTTAAAGATGCCGTTACGCTAGAAACGCTTCGAAACTATTTCGATACGAAACAAGGATAAACCATGCACTCATTCGCTCCCGAAATTACGCTGATTACCGTTTTGGCGACGGTGATTCTCTCCGATGCATTGGCGACACGACTCAAGATTCCTTCGGTCTTTTTGCTTTTGGCGCTCTCTTTTTCGCTTTATCACTTGGTGCCTGCGGCAATTCCGATCGATTTGGTCGGTGCGTTCGATACGGTGATTTTGTTTTGTATACCGCTCATTTTTATGGGGGATGCCTTGCATCTGCATTTTGTCGATATCAAACGCCATGCATGGAGTATCTTTTATCTGGCGGTGGTGGCGGTGGGACTCTCTATTGCCGCCGGTGCGAGTTTGGCAAATTTCGATCTTTTTGCAGGTTTGAGCCTGGGGGCATATGTCTCGCTTTTTGCGATCAATATGGCGACCGATGCGGTGAGCGTGCAGTCGGTTTTGTCGCGTTTCGAGGGGATCGATCACGATGTGAAAGTACTTATCGAGGGAGAATCGCTCGGTAACGATGCAACGGCGGTGATCGCCTTTTTCTTTGTTGGGCTTCCGTGGATGATGCAAGGCGGTATCGACGCTTCCGCCGCCGCGATAGATGCATTGCGCGTTTTCGGCGTCAGTATCGCGGTCGGGGTGACGATAGGCTACGGGTTTTATATGTTGATGAAACTCTATTCGGGCAAACGCAGTGAATTTTTTTCTTTTGTTGTGGAGGGGTATACGGCCTATCTTATCGGCGAAACGTTGCATGTAAGCGGTATTTTGACGCTTATTAGCGCGATTATCGCCACTAAAGCGTGGGTCGATTTGGATCTGGACGAGATCGAAAACAAAGAACGTCGCAAAAAACGCAGTTTTTTGCGTACATTGCGTGCGGCATCGGTTGTCGCGACGACGAAAGAACGCATGGCGTATATCTACGAAATGGCGAAAGAGTTCGGATATATCGCCGCGGCGGTAATCTTTTTCGTGTTGGCGGAGACGGTCGATTTCGAGGCGTTATGGCAATATCGTTACGAAATTGTCACGATGTTTTTGGTCACTACGGCGATTCGCGCCGTAGCGATGGCGAAGTTCGCCTTTTTCGGCAAAACGATCGATTCGATAAAACCTGTGGGGGCGGAAGGCTGGTTTATCCTTACCTTCTCGGGAATGAAGGGAGCGCTCTCTATCATTCTGGTTCACATGATACCCGACTCTTTCGAACACAAAGAGATGTTCGAAGCGGTAACGATCGGTGTGGTGGTGCTCTCCATTTTTGTGTACGGTACGATTTTGTGGAGCTACTTTACCTTTTTCGACAAGCGGCAAAAGCCCGCACTTTTTGACGTGCCGAAAACATAACAGCGAAAAAACCATAAACTCGGTTGCTTATTGCTCATTACTCATGCGTATATACTCCTCCCATCCTTTTGCGCGTAACCTACATGCGGGGCATTTGCCGCAGCCGTATCCCCAGTCGTGACGCTTGTCGCGCACGCCGTTGTAGCAGGTGTGCGACATCTCCAAGACGATATCGAGAACACCCTCTTTTTCGGCAAGGGCAAACGTTTCGGCTTTGCTAAGACGGATAAGCGGATAGAGAAAGCGAATCTCCGATTCGCTACCGAGATTGAGCGCTTGTTCGAGGCTTTGCACGAAAGGTTCGCGACAATCCGGATAGCCCGAGTAATCGGTCTGGTTGATACCGGTGACGATCGTATCGAGTGCGCGTTTTTGGGCATAAGCGTGCGCTACGGTGAAAAAGAAGGCGTTGCGATTGGGGACGAAAGAGGCGGGGAGGTTGGGTTTGGCATGGTGGGCGGCATTGATATCGCGCGTATCGGTTGCGTCAAGCAGCGCCGTGTCGGCAAGTTGTGCAAAGATATCGGTACGAAAGATTTCGTTCGGCACGCCGAGCTTCTCGGCGATAGCACGGGCTTGTTGCAATTCGATACGATGGCGCTGGGCATAATCGAATGTGATAGTCTCGACCCTGTCGAAACGGTTGAGCGCCCATCCCAGACAGGTAGTCGAGTCTTGTCCGCCGCTAAACACCACCAATGCACTTTGTGACATACGAATCCTTGTTATGTTATTGTAAACGTTTGAGTACGGCAATATCTTTATGGCATTTTACAACAACGTAATTGTAGCAAAAGAAGAGGGAATCGCAATAAATTAGAAAAAAACGAGCGTTGCGAAGAGGGCGTATGCCCTCTTGCTCGGCGTTAGCAAGAGAAAGTAGAGAGGAATTCGTATGGTGTAGGTCTTCCTTCTACGGGGACTACATGTCTTTCGAACTGATAATCGATGTAGGTTTTGATGAACTCTTCGCTCATCGCACCGCGCAAGAATTCGTTGTCTTGCTCAAGTCCTTCAAGCGCATCGCGAAGCGTGTTGGGCAATTCGGGAATGCCGCGCTCCTTGAGATCTTCGCGAGTGAGTTCGAAGAGATCTTCATTGATAGGACCTACGAG
>JALVPA010000113.1 GCA_027026055.1 Campylobacteraceae bacterium
TTATGTTATAATCCTTTTCTATGGCGAATGGCAAACTGTCGAATGATAATGCCAGAAGAGACGAGGAGTTACGATGTATCGTATTTCAAATCTACTCAAAACAGTCATTCTGTGTATAACGGTCGCATATGCGGGAAAACCCGTCGATATGAAAACACTCTATTTGAACAAAGGATGCAGTTCTTGTCACGGGCTTTACGGAGAAGGGATAGGCGATGCGCCGCAACTTCGAGGAAAACCTGCCGATTTACTTGCACAACGATTAAAAAACCTTAAAAACGGAAAAACCCGAACACCTTTCGGAA
This sequence comes from Campylobacteraceae bacterium, assembly GCA_027026055.1. GTDB lineage: Bacteria > Campylobacterota > Campylobacteria > Campylobacterales > Sulfurovaceae > JALVPA01. Next base: position 306 of record JALVPA010000113.1, read on the forward strand.
CGGTAATGATCACCTTCGCCCAATCGATGAGCGATACAGAAATCGACAATATGGCCGTTTGGCTTTCCGGCCTGAAAAAACCAAAAGAAAACGAGATAAAAGAGAGATACGAACTGGATAATTTTTTCGATAATACGGGAGACGGTAGCTCCTAAGCATTACTCGTTTCCATTTGATCTTAATAAGGCTTCTACGATATCTTTGTCGTCATGAACACAAAATGCCGCTCCAGGAAAATCATTTTTCTCTTCTTCCGTATCGGCGATGTATACCGGTATCGCACCGTGTTCTACGATAATCTCGGCAATAAGCGATTTCACGTTTTTTGACGTATGTCCACCGAAAACGACGAATCGATAGCGTTTGGATTCCATTTTTTCCATAAAAGCATCTTCTTGCGATACCGACTCCGCCTCATATCCCAGATTGTTTAACAATCGTGTATATATTTGGGCGGTAAGCGGCGTCGCATGATACAAAAGAATCTCTTTCTCAAAACTTTTTTCCGCTTCGATGCGCGATCGATCCGAAGACTCCGTCGTACTCTCCTCTTTATCGATTCGGACAGTTCTCGAGTCCTCGTTTTGAATCGCCGTTTCACTTTCCGTTTCCGTACCGTGGTTGTTCGGTAAGTTTGTTTCTTCTTCCCATACTTTCTCTTCGTTCTGTGCGGGCATAGCCTCCTCGACTTTTTCTTCCAAACTCTCTTCATCCGCACTATCTACCTCTTTTACGATCCTATCCGGGAAAAATCGTAACAAAATTGCATTGAGATATTCCAAATCGATCGGTTTGGAAGCATACTCGTCCATGCCGGCTTGCAAATACTTTTCCCGATCTCCCTGCAAAGCGTTTGCCGTCAATGCGATAATCGGCGTATGTTTCAACCCCTTTTCCTTTTCGTAAGCGAGAATATGTCCGGTTGCATCGATACCGCCCATCACGGGCATCTGAATATCCATAAACACTAGATCGAAATTGCCGTTTTTAAATTTTTCCACCGCTTCTTCACCATTATTGGCAACCGTGACGTTCAAACCGAAATCTTTCAATACACGCGTTATCAATTTTTGATTGATCACATTATCCTCGGCGACCAACACATCGATATTTTCGAACTTTGCATATTTTGTTTGAAGCGCATCTTTTTGCTCTTTCTTATCCTTATCGGTACAAACTTCCAGCGCCGTCACGATTTTGGTAAAAGTAAGCGGTTTATACACGATTTTTGTTACTTTTTCCGTTGGGACCTTAAAGTCTCTTTGCATCTCTCCAGTTGTCAACAATATCAAATCTACAGGCAAATTGAAATAGCGTTCGATTTCTCCTTCGTGTATATTATACTCCTGCCAGAAGAAAACGATATCGGGCAGTTTCTCATGCGGCAACTTGAAAATCTCATCGCCATAATAGATATCGAAGTCGACCCCAAGGTAGTCAAAATAAGTTATCAAGTTGATATCGATTTGTCGATAAAGCGTCTCGGAGGGTAAGACCAAACCGACCTTTACCCCTTGATATTTTCTCGCAAGCGACGCTTCTTTTTCCGCAAACTTTCTAAACGGTAGCGTAAAATAGAATGTCGTCCCCTCTCCCGGCGTACTGTCGACTTCGAGTCTTCCTCCCATCAATTCGATTAATTTACTGGAAATGGAAAGACCGAGTCCCGTACCGCCGTATTTTCGGCTTGTGGAGATGTCGGCTTGAGAAAAGGCTTCGAAAATTTTCTCCTTTTGCTCCGGTGTGATACCGATACCTGTATCTTTGACCATAAAAGTCAGCAAAATCTCTTCATCCGTTTCGTCCGCTTTTTGGATAAAGACGTCTACCGCACCGTGAACGTCGGTAAACTTCACGGCATTACTGATAAGGTTGATCAATACCTGCGACACTTTCGTAGGATCACCGATAACATGTTGCGGCAAAAACGGTTCGATAAAGACACCGAGTTCGATATCTTTTGCAAATGCTTTAGCCGCGTAAGATTCGATCGCGCTTTCGAAGACTTCGAACGTCTTGAAAGGAATCGACTCGATTTCGACTTTTCCGGCTCCCAGCTTCGAATAATCCAAAATATCGTTGATAATGCCCACCAAATGGTTCGAACTGGTATGGATAATATCGACGAACTCTTTTTGTTCGACATTGAGCGGCGTCTCCTTCAAAAGCTCGGTAAAACCGATGATTCCGTTGAGCGGCGTACGGATTTCATGCGACATATTGGCCAAAAAAAGCTCTTTGTTCGCTTCACTCGCTTCATTGATTGTTTGTGCCAAAAACTCGTAAATTTTTTTATTGTTACGAGATTCGATGACCTTGCGCAATTGTTCGCCCTTTTCGGGAGACAAACCGATTTCGATACTTTTAAGCGTATCTTCCAAAAATTTCTTTTCCGTTGAAATGGCTCTATACAAATAAAGTAGAAATAAAAACAACACAACAAAAAAGAGAGCCAGGTAGAGTTTTTGTTCGAATATCTTACGTTTCTCTTCGATAACGGCATTGATCTTGCTTTCAATTCCCTCTATACGTTGCGCTAGCGCCGTATCGATATAGTTTTTCTTTTTCATCAACATACGTTCTATGTCGCGTGCAGATACCGAGTAAACGCCCGAAGCGGCATCGACGAAAATCATTGCGCGTATCTTTCTATCTTTTTGCAAGAAGCTTTCGTAACCGTTGTCGTCCGACAACGGATAATACGCATTCGCGCGCAAACTATCCCATGCAAGAAGGTCGTCTCTCGACATCACGAGATTTTCGGAAATCGCATATTTCAAAAAAACGTTTTCTACAACTACATAGCGTCTAAAATCATGAAGTTTCGCTATTTGCGAAAGTACCTTCTTGTCGGATACGTTTTGTATCTTTTCAACACTTTGCAAGAGCCATTTGGCAAGGGGCGTCAAAATAGTTTTTTCATATCCGTCGAAAATAAGATGATAATAATCGTTATTGAGCGTATCCACCTGCGCATAAAGCATCGAAAGATCTTTTTCGATCTCTTGCCATCGAACAAGCGACTTGACGGATTGTTCCGACTTTAATTTCTCGAACACTTCTCTCGTCTTGATGCGCTCGTTTTTTAAAGCGTCTCGATTCTTTTGAGAATCGTCGACAAGATAGGATATCGCCGCTTGCATCTCGCTCTCGATACTTTGCAGAAGCGTTCCTAAGGTAACGATGTTATCGAATTTTTGTTTTTGTTGTGTTACGATCTTATAGTTGCGATAAGAAAGATAAGTTTGATATCCCGTAACACTTATGGACATAAACACTATTGCCATAAACAGATAAAGAACGAATTTGTTATTGATCGATTTCATCTTGGTGTACCTTTTATAGCTTCTTCGTATGATATGCGATAATACGGTCGATATCCTCTTCCATGTATCCAAGCGCGTCCGATAACAAATAGGCTATATAAAAATCGTCGGAAACGGTAATATAATCTTTGGTACGAGACCAAATTTTACGGATTTCGCTACGTACCGTTTCGATATCTTTCGGATAAGAGTAGCGATAAAAGCGTTCAAGCTCTTTTCCCAACGCTTCGACACTTTTTTTCAAATTGTTTCGATTCGTATGCGTTTCGATACGATTGTAGAGCGCCAGGTAAAACTTCATCGCACGCTCGGCAAAAAACGAAAGATTTTTAGCGGAAATCAACATTCGTTCTTCTTTGTTGAAATCGTACATATGTCGCTTTCCTATCAAGTCCGCCCCTTCAAGCATCGTATCACTATAATCAAGCATCAATTCGGCATTTTCAACTGTCGGTTTTTGTTTGAGAAGGGTTAAAATCTCTTCGCTACTATAGTTTAAAAACTCCAATACGTCCGCAGTATCTTTATCGTGAGAAAACGAAGCAATCAGTTTAATATTGCGACTCATCTCTTTGATAGATACCTGCATAGCGCGTTTCATGCGGATATTCTTGGGATTGGTATAATAAAAGAGATACTCTTTGGCAATTTTTTGGCTGAGAAGGCGGATATTTTCGGTAGCTTCGATGATTTTTACGTCTCCCATCGTAATCGTTTGTTTGACCGCGGTGGTGTTCGTATCATTTTCGACGGAAACGGCGGTGGGTTGCGCCGTTGCTATCCCTATCGCCATAGCCGTCGCTATCAAGAGCATAGATACCCGTTTCATCCCTTATCCTTTTTTATCATTTATACAAATCGACATAGAGCTTGGTAACTTTGTTCATCTTTTGGGTAATATCGTCGGTCGTATTGAATACGATAAGCGGCAAG
>JALVPA010000114.1 GCA_027026055.1 Campylobacteraceae bacterium
TTCTCTTTCTGAGACGCATATGCCGAAGAGATACGCGTGTCGTCGTACCGAAGACCGAAATTCAACACGAAATTCTCTATCGATACGGTATCTTTTACGAAAAATCCGAGATTTTTCGTATCGACATTATAGATACTGTGATAAGGCATCTTCCCGCCGCTTGCCGCATCGAGCGGCATACCGTTTTTCGTATAGACACCGTCCCAATTACGCAACGTATAGTCCGCACCCGCTACTATCTTATGGTTTGCGATTTCAAAAACGTTTTTGAGTTTTGCGCCGTCGATGCTGCTGGTCAACGCATGTGTCATATAAGCGCTCTGTACGCCCGGCATCGACGGGTTGCCGTCCGTTTTCGCCTTATTTCTATATATTGTAGACATGGGATGTTCCACTTCGGAACGATAGAGCTGAAGAGAAAGCGTCTTGGAATATCTGCCGATATTTTTTATCGTATATTCGATGTTGTAAATATCCGAATCGTCATAGAGTGCATCCATTTTCGACGACGGGTAGAGCACATCGTCGCTTCTGTTTGCCGTATAACTCAACTTCAACGTTTGATTGTCGGTAACGTTCCAAAAAAGTTTTGTCAAAAAGGTCTTTTTTTCGTAAGCATCCATCCCTTTATAAGGATCTTGATATTGCCACGCGTTGGAGACGAAACCCGCATCGATTTCACGCTGAATCTGTCCGATGAAATCGTTCCCCTCGCCGTCTTCATACTGGGCACTACTCTCCGTCGAAGCGCTTAAAAGTATCTTCACGACATCGTTTCCGCCCGAAAGAGAAAACGAGGCTTTTCGATAATCCCAACTACCCGCACCGAGACTAATATCGCCGTGCCATTCGCTTGTAGGCTCGAGCAATTTTACTTTGACATCGGCTGAGAGCACACCGAAATCTTCGACATTGTACGGGCCTTTGACAATTTCGATGGAGTCGATATTGTTGGACAGAACATGCGAAACGGGCGGATCCATCCTATTGGGACACGCACCGTAAATTTTGGCGCCGTCCAAGGTAATGTTGATATTGTCCTTTTTTTGCCCGCGCACGATAATATCGTTGGCGATACCGGAGCGACGTACCAGCGTCACACTCGGAATTTTTTTAAACATCGCCTCCGCCACATCGGCCGATTTGATTTCGTCGCCGTGTACGTCTTTGACCGTCTGCGTATCGAACACGGCACTCACCTCGATCTCTCCGATATCGCTTTCGGCCGCTTGCAAAAACGTAGCACACACCAGCGAAAGGGTTAACACGCCTTGCTTTCCTATCATCGTCACTCTCCTTTTTCGTCGATAACGAAAGTATGACAAAGAAGTGTTAAGTATGTGTTAAGCGTATCAACGATGCAAGCGATAACGCAAAGTAAGCGAAATCTCCATTGGTAAGGCAACGGGAAGATTGCCCGTATCGATGGGAAACGCACTTTCGATCGCATGCCGCGCGGAACGATAAAATATCGACGGACCGGTAAACGCAATGCGTCCTAATCGACCGTTTTTCAATATAACGAATCGGGCGCGCACTACCCCTTGTATGCCTCTTCTTTCGGCGATTTTCGGATAACTTTTGGCACGTTCGATTTTTGCTCGTATCCTTGCAAGAAAACGATTTTTTTGCGCCGCGCTCCGTCGCAAAGCGCCGCTTTTTATCGAAGAGCGACTTTTACGACCTTTGCGTACCTTTTTCTTTCGTCGTCTATCGTTTCGTTTCGCTTTTTTTTTCGCCTCGTGTTTTTTGCGGACTTGTTTTTCTTTTTGCGACTTTTCGGATGCCAAGCAAGGCGATTTTTTTGCATGCGAAACATTCTGCGGTCGTATCTTCTCGGAAAAATTTTTTTCCGGAGAGAGATTTTCGATAGGTTGTGACATTTTCGGTCTTGTTTCGACCGGCACGTTTTCAACGGAACTTTTTTCCGCGACAGGCGTTGGACGCGCGACGGGCAAGGACTGCGGAACGAATTGCGACAACGCCAATACCGTGGCGTTACGATTGTTTTCGGCGACAACCTTTATCGTATCGGACGAAAAATATAGTATCGAACCGACAATAATCGCATACAGTACCGTCGTGACGAAAAAAGAGGTTTTGTAACGATGTTGTCGCACCGATGCCTCGCTACTTGGTGACGACGGAGATATATTCGAAGCCTTTCGACTTCATCACATCCACCACCTTGACGAAATAATCAAAAGGCGTACGTTTATCGGTATGTAGCGACACGCGATCTTTTTTCGGATCGAGAGTAAGCAATTTACGTTTGAGCTCTTCGAAGACGACGGACGTTTTGTCGTAAAAATAGTGCCCTTCGGCATCGATGGTGACGATCACGCTTTTAGGTGCCTCTTTTTGATTCGAGGAGGAGCCCGGCAGATCGACGCGTAAGCTTTTGTTTTGTACAAATGTCGCCGTTGCCAATACGATGACCAACAATACCAATACGATGTCGATAAAGGGTACGACATTCATTTTGTCAAATCGTTCTCGTCTCATGAACGAAGCTTACCCTCGTCTCTTAAAATCTCCCATTCGCCGAGCAACCTGTCAACCTTTGTCAACAATGCGTTATAAATCGCCGTCGCGGGAATCGCCACCACCAATCCCGCCGCGGTAGCTTTCAACGCCAACGCCAAATGTTCCATAATTTTACCGGGATCGATATCGCTATGCAGATGACCGATAATATAAAATGTCAGGATAATCGCCAACACCGTTCCCAACAAGCCGATATACGGCGCATTGGTACCGATAGAGGCCAACAACCCCAAATGTTTGCTCAAATCGAGCTCCAACGCCTTGATATGACGATAATTTTCGAGTTTGACACTTTTGTAAAAGAGCCATCGCTCGATTCCGAACGCCACGGTCAAAAAACTCAAAAAAAACAAAAATCCCAAAATTCCGTAATCGACAATCTGTTTAATCTCTTCTACCGGCATCATCTCACTTTTGTCTTTGATATTTTGGCTTTACTGATATGATTATAGTACGTTTTTCGTTACAGTTGCGTTACGAATCAGCATCGGGCACGTTTCGGGAAGCAACATGCGTATCGCTCCGGGAACGATTTCAAAACGTATCTTTTCCGCCTCGTAGGGCTCTCCGTCGAGATTGACGCTACGTTTGCGATCGGGAATCGATTCGACCCATTTTTTACGAAAACGTTTTACATACTTCCCGGAATGTTCGTAATCCGTCAATTCGGCGATCACCTCTCCCAAATCGACGAGAGGAAATTCCAAAATCACGACAATATCGAGCCACCCGTCGTCGATATACGCATAAGGCGCAATGATTTGTCCGCCGCCCGCTTGTCTGCCGTTGCACACCAATCCTGCAATCGTTTTGCCTTCGATATCCAAATCGTCGGCGATCAGCCTACCGTTGTGCGACGTGAAGTTGAGCGCTTTGATTACCGCGGAGAGCGTATAGGCGCCGCCCCCTAAAAAGTTTTTAAGCGATTGCGGCGTTTCGGCAACCACTTGCGCACCGAATCCCCCTGAGGCGACATTGACGAAATAGCGTTCGTTGGCGCGTACGACATCGACGGGTGCCGCCTCGCTTTGCACCGCCAAAAGCATCGCTTCCGTCGGAAAGGGAGAAATTTCGCATGCTGTGGCGAAATCGTTGGCGGTTCCCATCGGTACGATACCGAGCGCGGGACGTTCCGATTCGGACAACCGCATCAATCCGTTGACCGCTTCGTTGACCGAACCGTCGCCCCCCGCTACGGCGATACGCGATACGCTCTCCTTTGCCGCCTCTTCGACAAAGCGAATGATGTCGCCGTATTCCCACGTTACGCGAACTTCTATCTTATAGCCTTCGTCGCGCAGCGTATAGACCGCTTCTCTAAACAACGGATCTTGCGCTTTTTTTCCGTTGACAATCACACGAAGGCGGTTGTTCTCTTTTTGTTTCATCTCTCTTCCTTACATCCGATCACTTTCGACATATCCAACACCACCGTCGTTCCTTCGCCCTTGACGGAACGAAAAAGCACCCCGATGCCCGCCTCGTCGCAATAGGCTTTTACGATCGCCAAACCGAGCCCTTTGCCTTCCTTGTCGTCGACGCCGCGATAATAACGTTCGAAGATACGTACCATTTCCGTTTCGTTCATACCGATGCCGCGATCTCGTATCTCGATGCGATCCTCTTTGGCTACAATCTCTACGGGAGCGCCTTTATCCGAATATTTTACGGCATTTTCAAGCAAATTGTCAAACGCTTTTTCAAAACCGATACGATCCGCTTCGATCTTCATGGTCTCAAGACGCATTTCGATGGGATTTCGCCCCTCTTCGGCAAAATAAGCGACCCGCTCGCGTATCGCTTCGGCGACATCGAAACAACGTTTTTCGACCGGTTTGATCTCTTTTGTCAACAGATATGTCAACTCGGTATAGAGCCTTTCGAGACGAAAGGAGGCCGCTTCGATACGTTCGATTCTGCGTCGGCTTTTCGACTCGTCGCAACTTTTTCGCAATAGTGCGGCATTGCTGCGAATCGTCGCCAACGGCAGCTT
>JALVPA010000115.1 GCA_027026055.1 Campylobacteraceae bacterium
GATATCGGCGACGACCCCCGCCATCCCGTAATAGATCACCATAAAAAGCACGACCAACAAAAAGCCGACGACCAACGCGATCGAACTCGCTTTGATATTGTCCGCACCGAGACTGGGGCCGACGGAACGCTTCTCCATCACATACACCGGTGCCAACAGCGCACCGGATCGAAGCGCAATCGCCAAGTCGTGCGCTTCGTTGATCGTAAAGTTTCCCGAAATCTGCACCCTACCGCCGCCGATACGTTCGCGAATCACCGGTGCGGAGTAAACTTTGTCGTCCAACACCACCGCCATACGCTTGCCGACCGCCTTAGCGGTGAAATCGCCGAAGATTTTCGCCCCTTGCCCGTTAAGCGTAAAGTTGATGACGGGTTGATTGTTTTGATCGAAGCCGACTTTGGCGTCGGTAAGCATCGAACCGTCGAGTACGGGAATGGCGCGCAAAAGATATTTTCGCCCGGCATCATACACATCGGGTAAAATCACATCCCCGTAGCTTTTGGCTTCGGCGGGGCTCATTGTCGCGACGCGTGCGGCGCGATCTTCGTCCACCGCCATCAGTTGCAAATGCGCCGCACGGGCGATAAGTTCGCGAATACGCTGTTCGTCCGCTTGGGTTTTGATCCCCGGCACCTCGACCAAAATTTTATCTTCACCCTGCTTGGCCACCGTAGGCTCGGCCAAACCGAACTCGTTCAAACGATTGCGAATGGTATCGACCGCCTGCTTGATGGCGTTTTGTTTGGTACGCACAACCTCTTCGGGCGTCAAACTCACGGTAAACTTCAATCCCTCGTGCAATACGCTTACGCCGCTCAATTCTTTTTTAAGCAACGTATCCGCCTTGGCTACGTCGTCTTCATCCAGCAATTCGAAAGTAATTTTTCCGTTTTCGATACGCAAATTGTCGAAGATAATCTCTTCGTCGTCGAACAGATATGCGATACTTGCGGCGATCGATTTGATACGCGAAGCGATCGCCACATCGCTTTTGACACCCAAAAGCATGTGCAATCCGCCTTGCAAATCGAGCCCCAACGTAATCTTTTTGCCGCTTTCGCTTTGTACGAGAGAAGGAACGGAGAAAACCACGCCGAAAACCAGCGCAAAGAGAAAAAGTACGAGTCGATAATTAAGCATTTTCATTGCCGATTTCGACCTTTCGCGCGACATACGCTTTGTCGAGTTTGACCACCGTATCGTCGTTGATTTTAATCTTCAGATACTCCTCTTCGGGCTTAACTACCGTGGCGATGATACCGCCGTTGGTAACGATTTTGTCGCCTTTTTGCAATCCCGCAATCATCTCTTCGTGCGCTTTGCGCTGCTTGTTTTGAGGTCTGATAATCAAAAAATAAAAAATCAAAAAGAGTAAAATAAAAGGCATCAACGCCCCGAGAATATTGCCGCCTTGTGCTGCTTGTCCTTGCATCGACCGATCCTTTTGAGTAGAATAACGAGGCAATATTCTATCAATTTTATATTAACAGGAGCCTTTTTGGGTATCTCCGAACATCTTCTATGCCGCGACGACACCGCGCGACGCGCATCCATATGCGCAATAACGACGGCTCTTTCGGGTTCGTTCTTTCTCTATACGGCCTATTGGGGTGTCGATACGCTCGCGTTAAACACCGTAGCGGGGCTTTGGTTTTTATCGCGACTGCTCTCGGCACAAACGCACACATGGGGCATGATAGGAGGGCTAATGGGGCTAATGTGGTTTTGGTGGATTGCCGTGAGCTTCGTACACTACCGCATGCTCTGGGCCATTCCGCTTGTACTCGGCGCCATTGCCGCTCTTTACGGCGCCCTGTTCGCATCGATAGCTTTTTTTTCCGAAAAGCTATCGACAATGGCGGGTAAAAAATTTGCACGAACGTTTTTCTTTTTACTCAAAGCCGTAGGCGTTTGGGCGCTAAGTTTCGTTCATCCTTTCGGATTCGACTGGTTCAAACCCGAACTCCTTTTCGTACGCAGTTATCTCGGTATCGACGCGCTCGATTTCGCCTTTGTTACAGCGGGGGTCGCACTCATGCTCGTCTCGAATAGACCCGTGTGGCTTATCGTCGCGATTATTGCAGCATGGCAACCTTACGACGTATGCACTCGTTCGGTCGATAAAAAAATCGTACCGATACGCTCCGACATCCCGGTAGAAGCAAAATGGCATCGCGGCAATTGGGAAGCGGAGCTACAAAACCGATTCTATCTTTCGCGCATCGCACAGGCGATACGGCAAAACAAACATATTGTCGTTTTGCCCGAAACCGCCTTTCCCGTCTATCTAAATCGAGACGAATCACTTTATCGCAAACTCCTTTCGCTTTCTCATCGCATCGTCATTGTAACGGGTGCACTCTATCTTGATAAAACGACCCCGAAAAACGCCGCATATATTTTTAACGACGGAAACGTTACCGTCGCCCAAAAAACGGTGTTGGTGCCGTTTGGCGAATCCAATCCGTTGCCGAAATTTCTCGGCGATTGGGTCAATCGCACCTTTTACGGCGGCGCGGTGGATTACCGAGCGGGAGAAAGACCGACCGACCTTAGCATAAAAGCGGAACGCTACCGCATCGCCATTTGTTACGAAGCGACCAGCGAACGCCTTTATGAAAAACCGACGCCGAAGCGCATGATCGTCATCAGCAACAACGGATGGTTTCGTCCTTCCATAGAACCTACGTTGCAAAAAATCGCACTCGAATACTATGTACGTAAATATGGTACGACAATCTATCATGCCGTAAACGGTTCGCCGAGTTATTTGCTTACGCCGTGTCGCTAACCGAACTATGGTATGATTTCGACAAAGAAGGAGGCTCTTTCGTGCATTGGAAAAGATTGTTTATCGCCCCGATACGCGGTTATCAGTATATTTCCAAAATGCTTCCCGGGAATTGTCGTTACTATCCTACCTGTTCGGAATACGCCGCTTGGCAGTTCGAGTGCAACGCCCCGCATAAAGCGTTGGCGGCTTCGACGGCGCGCATTTTACGCTGCAATCAACTCTTTGCGGGCGGTATCGACTATCCCGTAGTCTCTTTCGTTCCGCCAAAGCCGACATTGTCGCCGCATTTTAATGACATTTATGGCAAAATCAACGTACGCTATTGGTTCGTTCCGCATCCCAAAGGCGGGAACGCCCACTACCTCATAAAGGATCTCGATGCCTTATCCCGATAAGATACTTCTAAACGATCCGCTCGATATGCATTTGCATCTTCGCGACGGCGAAATGTTGCGCCGTATCGCGCCGTTAAGCGCGCACACCTTTAGCGGCGCGATCGTCATGCCCAATCTCGTACCGCCCGTGACGGACAAAAAAGCGCTTGTCGATTATAAAGCGCGTATCGAAGATGCCGTCGGCAATACGCCGTTTTCACCTTATATGACGCTCTTTTTCAAACCCGATTACGATATGGCGTTTCTCTCGGAGATGCGCGAACATTTGAGTGCTATCAAGCTCTATCCCGCCGGTATCACCACCAACAGCGAAGGGGGCGTATCCAGCTTCGATATCGATGCGCTACGTCCCACACTGGAAGCGATGAGCGCATTGGAAATCCCGCTGTGCGTACACGGCGAGACCGACGGTTTCGTAATGGACAGAGAAGCGCAGTTCGTCCCTATCTACGAAAGGCTTGCCGAAGCGTTTCCCGAACTTACCATCGTTATGGAACACATCACGACCAAAGAGAGCGTGGCGGCGCTGGATCGATACGAAAACCTTTATGCGACGATCACGTTGCATCACCTTTATATCACGCTGGACGACGTGGCGGGCGGCTTGCTCAGACCGCATCTGTTTTGCAAACCGATCGCCAAACGCCCCGAAGATAAAGAGGCGCTGCTTCGCGTCGCGCTCGAAGCGCATCCCAAAGTGATGTTCGGCTCCGACTCCGCACCCCATCCGAAAGAGGCGAAAGAGTCCTACGGATGCGCAGCCGGCGTCTTTACCGCACCGATTGCGCTTCAAGCGTTGGCACAACTTTTCGAAACGCACGATGCGCCGCTTGAAAACCTGCAAGCTTTTGTCAGCGACAACGCCAAACGTATCTACGGCGTGACACCGCCGAAAAAAGAGGTCGTACTGACAAAACGACCGACAGAAGTACCCGCCGAATACGGCGGTGTCGTACCGATGTTCGCCGAAGAGCGTTTGACATTCGCTATCGAGGAGATTATCGATGGATAAACGATTGAAGATCTTTGCCGAAGGTCATGAGAACTTTAAAAAGGTCAAATTCAAAACCAACGAAAACCGCTTCAAAAAATTGGTCGAAGAGGGGCAAAACCCCAAAGCGCTTTTTATCGGCTGTAGCGACTCTCGCGTGATGCCCGCGATGATTACCGGCAGCGGTGTGGGCGATCTTTTCATCATCCGAAATATCGGCAACTTCGTCGCACCGTTTCGTCCCGATACCGACTATCACGCGACGGCGGCCGCCATCGAATACGCCGTAAGCGTTCTTGAGG
>JALVPA010000116.1 GCA_027026055.1 Campylobacteraceae bacterium
CGCCGTGCCGACCATGATCGACTTCGCCGCTTCGTTGATAGCGTGCGTTCCCGCAGCACATGCCGTTACGGACGAAAGATTGGGACCTCTGAGCTCCTGATAGATCGAAACGAATCCGCCGAGCATATTGACCAACGAAGAGGGGATAAAGAAAGGAGAGATGCGCTTGGGGCCGCGCGTATGACAAATGACGGAATTTTTTTCAATATTGATCAATCCGCCGATCCCCGACGCCGAAGAGACGCCGAAGCGGTCTCTGTCGACATCCACGGGAAGATCGGCGTCTTCAATCGCTTCGGCCGCCGCTTTAAGACCGAACTGGATAAACCTGTCGGCTTTTTTGACCTCTTTGGGATCCATCACCGTCGTCGGGTCGAAATCGGTAATCTCTCCGGCGATCTTTACCGTATGCTTCTCCGTATCGAACGATTCGATCTTTTTGATACCGCACTTGCCTTCGACAATCGCGGAAAAGCTACTCTCCTTGTCTAGCCCGAGCGCATTGATCATGCCCAATCCCGTCACCACTACTCTTCTCACTATCACTCCTGTCTTTTACGTATTTGATAAGATACGACCGAACTTTCCGAATTGCGAAACTTCGGCACTACCTTATACCGACAAGCGAGGCTTACGCCTGCGCATTCTCGATGAATTTGATCGCGTCGCCGACCGTTTGGATCGCTTCGGCTTGATCGTCGGGAATCTCGATATCGAATTTCTCTTCAAGCGCCATCACAAGCTCCACCACATCGAGGCTGTCCGCACCGAGATCTTCAACGAATTTGGACTCTTCTTTTACTTCGTCGGGGCTGACGTTGAGTTGCTCCACAACGACTTCTTTCACATCATCGAACAATGCCATACTGTTTCTCCTTATATATGTGTAAAATACGCACAAGTATAGCAAAAAGTTCATAAAAACATCTATTCTCGCAAATTATTATCGACTCTTCAATATTTCTTTCTTAACGTCGGGATTGCGAAGGGTTTTCCCCCGCAACATCAATAGTCGCATCTCCTCATAAGATATCAAACCTTCTTTTTTATGTTCGAATGCGGCAAATCCGTATCTCATAGGATCGTGTGCAGTACGCGTATACCATGCTTTTTTCGGATCTATCCATCGGTGCGTATCGAGGCTTTGCGTTACCATTTTCGCCACTTCGTTTTCATGCTTTGTCAACCAAAGCACCATGCATCCGATAGCGTCAAAAAAATAGACATCTCTTTTGCGAGTCATAATTTCCGCGGCATATTCCGGAATCTCTACCGACATATTACAATATGCACAACGGTAACGATGCGGTATTATGGGTATAGGGAATTCGGATTCGGGCAATAGCGTTTTCTTCGTAGAGGCGGGGGTACCGCCACCACATTTTCCCGGCGCACATCGCATTTGAGCATAAGAAACCGCCGCCAAAACACTCCACGTCAAAAACAGTATCCATATTCGTTTCACGATTTTTCCTTTTTTTCCGATTATTTCAATAAAACTTATGTATCTCTTCGAGCAAGTTGTCTACCGTAATCCCGTCTCCTTGCGATTTCAAAAATTCGTTCAAATATTTTTCCGAAGCTTCCACACCGCCATCTTTTTCTATTTCGACAAGTTTTTTATAAAGGGGGTCCAAAATTTCTGTCACATGTTTGGAGATTTTTTTACGCGACGCTTTATATCCTATAGGATCGCCCTTCTCGTCACACAAGATGTCAAAGTCGGTAAAAACCCAATAATACCTGCCGTCTTTGGCAAGGTTTTTTATCGCCGCAATAAAGTTGCGCCCATTTTGGATACGATCCCAAAGAATTTTAAAAAGGATTTTCGGCATATCGGGATGACGGACAATATTATGCGGTTGACCTACAAGCTCCTCTTTTTTATAACGAGAAATTTCAGCAAAATAGTCGTTCACATATGTAATAACACCCTTCAAGTCGGTGTCGCTTTCTATATAAACATTGTTTTCGAGTATGATTTCTTCATTGATCGGTTCGGGTCTTTTCATCTCTATACTCCTTTATTTACATATCAAGATAACGTATCAACCCTTTGCTCAATCTTTGAAAAGGCAAGATTTTCGTACCACCGTTTTTTATCATAAACAATTCGGCATTTTGCTGCGTCGCAAACGGAATCAATTCGTCACCGTGAGGACCGACTATACGACTTCCGAAAAGATAGACCGCTTTTTCTGCCGGTATTTTTTCCCCTGTCATATAATCCTGTACATAGATCGCCTTGATCGGAGCGGAGAGAAAACCTCGTTTAAGAAAATAAGGCTGATGCCAATATACTTGCATCATCGATTTGACCGAAACGAACCATGCTTTCTTGCCATCTTTTAACTCCGCTTCACAAAGCCATTTTTTATATTTATTCAACGGCAAACTATAGACAGGATCACTCGCATTTTGATCGAGTAATAATATATTGCCGCGAAACATTCCTTCTTTTGCCATGACAAAGGCTATCAATAGACTCCATACGACAACAAACCTCATTGCTTTCTCCTTAAAGTAAATCTTTTTTGCGAAAAACGCCATAACCTATAAAGGATAAAACGCCTCCTACAATTATCGGATAGAGTATTGCATATAAAATAGTAAAAGTTCTACCGAGAGTATCGAGCAAATAATAAGCTACGGGTCCTATCACCGTCAACTCGGGATCGAACAGTGCAATAGCTCCAATCCGAAATACCTCTATGGGGTTTAACATCGCCAATGCGACAACAATCTTATCGTCAATCCTATTTTGAAGCATTAATCCCATCAAAGCGATATCGATAAAGGCCAACAAAACAATCCATGTCATAAAAGCGGTACCGAGAGCGACATCGGTGGATTTTACGATGCTCGAAAGCAAAAACGCTACACCTAAAAAAAGAAACGTGAGTGAAAAAAGCATTCCCGAATAAAGCAAAACAATCGCCCACGGCATCTCGCCTCCTTTGAACAGACCGAAAAGCACTCCCAGCACTAGCGTCAAAAAGACCGGAAGAAACACAATAAAAAAACGGCCCAACATTTTGCCCCAATAATAGTTTCTTAGCGAAATCGGAAACGAAAGCATATATTCCAATATATTGCTTTCTCTGTCCCCCGAAATGGATTTGACTGTTGTAATCAAAATAAATATAGGCAAAATAACAATGGTAACCTGTATAAAAATCAATAGCGCACGACTCAACCCGGTAAACCCCATCACAACGGAATCAGAAATTCCCGTAATAAAAAAAAGAGCCATTAAACCGCCAAAAACAAACGCATAGACATAAAACCACTTGGATCGAAGCGACTCTTTGATATCCAAAAAAGCGACCGTAAACAGTATCTTCATTTCTCTTTTCCGATTGGCTGATGGTTCTCTTTCTCGATTTTTCGGATGCGTTCGACAACCGTATCGAAATCTAACGAAATTACGTTTTTAGGAAGGGTCGCAGACGTATAAGCCGCAAACCCGTATGCCATAGGCGTAACGGCTCCTTCCGTATAACGCGCTTTACGCGCATCGATCCACTTACCCGTTTTTGCATCGGTAATCCAAACGATTGCCTGTTTTCTCCACGAGATTTTTTCTTCATCGAGCCAAAGTACCGCACAGCCGATATCGTCGAACTTGTAGGCTTTCCCTGTTTTGGGTTCAATGATTTGCGCAGCAAATTTACGTTCACTAATCGCCATCTTACACCGTTCGCACATATCACGATCCCAATGCATGGGTTCGACGCTACCTTGCGATTTTTTTTCGCATCCGACAAATCCTATCGCCAACATCCATCCCAATATTAACAACAAACTAAATCGTTTCATCTTCCGTTATCCTTCCCAAGTCCATATAGATTTTTCGGTTAACCAACCCTTCTATCTCCTCATACCTATGGGTAATGAACAAGGTGGCACAAGTAGGCTTTATACCGGTAAGCAAATCATAAAATTTTTCCCTTCCCTTGGGATCGAGATTTGCCGTCGGCTCGTCAAACACAAGAAGATCGCTCTCTTTGGAGAGTGCGATTGCTATCAATAACTTCTGTTTCATACCGCCGGAAAGTTTGAAAAAAGGTTTTTTCAAGTCTCTTTCGATATCCAGATCCATGCGTTCCGCTTCGGCAAACAATCTTTTGCGAGAAAGACCGGAACTTCGTTCGACATACATCAAAAGTTCATCGATGCTAAGTCTGATCGGCGGAGGTAATTGAGGGATAAACCCAACATGTTTCAATACTTCCACTCGCTCTTTCACGGGATCGTAAGAATGAACACGAATCGAACCTTCATCCAATCGATAAAAACCGAGTATAGCCCTTATCAACGTCGTCTTCCCCGCCCCATTCGGTCCCATCACTGCTATACGTTCTCCGCTTTTGACGCTCAAGTCGACTCCGTCAAGTACTCTACTACCCATAAAATACTTGACCGCTCGGTG
>JALVPA010000117.1 GCA_027026055.1 Campylobacteraceae bacterium
CACACTATAGCGATAAGTTTGGCAGCCCTTACTTCCACCAATATCTTTTCTCTTAAACCACTTTTCTTTCTATCTCTTTCGAAAGCGCCGTAACGATCTCGTATGAAATCGTGCCGTAATGTCGTGCCGCTTGTTGCGCATCGTCGAAGATACACACCTCTTCTTTGTCGCCTTCCAATACAATCATATCCATCGAAACACGCCCGAGTATCGGCAGCCCTTCCGCGGTCACATAGGCATCGGTGCTATCGCCGCGTCGCCAGCCGTCACCATAACCGATATCGTAGGTCGAAACCGTCATATCGCGCGGCGCAACAAAATCGCCGCCGTAGCCGATACGTTCACCCTTGCGCAAACGACGTGTCGCGATACGTTTCGCATAGAGCTTCATCACGGGACGCAAATCGAAGCTACCGAAAGATACGGGCAACTCGCTATAGCCGTAGAGGGCGATACCTACGCGCGCAAAATCTTCATCGAAAGTATCGCATCGCAAGAGTGCTGCGGAGTTGTGCGAGTGAAACTGCACTTCTCTATCCGAAAAGAGCTCTTTGACGCGTGCAAACCGCTGCTTCTGCCACGCATACGCGCTTCCGAGCTCATCGGCGCTTCGATAGTGTGTCATGACACCGACAAGCGCCAACCCTTGCTTTGCGATCGCCTCTTTGGCTTGCGCGATCTGCTCAAACATAATGCCGTTGCGGTGCATCCCCGTATCGATCTTCAAATCCACGCGGCTACCCGCTTCGGCTTGCATGATGTCGCGCAAGTCGTTCAGTGCGAAACGCAACTTCGGATGCGCAACGGCGCGACCGCACAAGATGAGCACCTCATCGAAATATTCAAGTATCTTTTGCGCCTCGGCGGTAGTGCGCACCACCGCCTTTCGTACCCCCGCTTCGGCACAGATCGGCGCAACGAGTTCAAGCCCGTGACCGTAAGCGTTGTCTTTGAGCACTGCAGCTATACGCGACATTGAGCCCGCTTTTAGGGCAAGTTGGTTAAGATTATGTATCAAATTACGTTCGGATAGTTCGATAGTCGCCATGCGCGATTATACTCTAAAGGGGTTGAAATGGACGAGATAGGTACCGTCGGTTGGATCAAAATCGTCGGCATGGCATTGACGACCGTTTTTTTGCTCTATTTGCTCAAAGTCCTCGTCAATGTCATCAAAGAAGACAAAGAGGGCAAAACAAACAAAAAGTGTGACCTGGACTGATGCGGCGCATCTACGAGTGAAAAGTTAATAGTGAATAGTGAATAGTTATGGTATGCTTTTCTTACGAAAAGCTTTCGTTTATAAGAGGAACAGGTTATGAAGTATTTTAAAATAGAAGCATTGCGAAGCAATGTAAACCGAAACTCTTCACTCTTCACTCTTCACTCTTCACTTCTCATTGGGGTGCCTCAATGAGACGTCTTCGTGCCGAGTGGGAGCCGCAGCGCTGCGTGCTGATGAGCTTTCCACACAAAGATACCGACTGGTACGACCCTAACGATCCCAAATCGCTCGACGAAGCGTTGGCACCGCATATCCGCATCGCGCAGGCGATCGCCTACAAAGAGCCCGTCTATATCCTCTGCGACGACAAAAAACGCATCTCGGAGATGTTCTGCTCGACCTTCAATATGATCTTTTTGGAGATTCCCACCAATGATACATGGATACGCGACTACGGTTACATAAGCATCGAAGAGAACAATGAGACAAAGCTGCTCGATTTTACCTTCGACGGATGGGGCGGAAAGTTTGACGCAACACTTGACAACCGTGTCAACCGCGAACTTTACAAAACGGGGCTCATGGGCACCACGCCGATGGAGAGCATCGACTTCGTTCTCGAAGGCGGCGCGATCGAAAGCGACGGCAAAGGGACGGTATTGACAACAACGCGTTGTCTTTGCAACCCCAATCGCAACGGCGGATTGACAAAAACGCAAGTCGAAGCAAAACTACAGGCATACCTTGGTGCCAAGCGTGTGTTGTGGCTCGATCACGGCGGGCTGGAAGGCGACGATACCGACGGGCATATCGATACCTTGGCGCGCTTTGTCGATAAAGAGACGATTACGTATGTTTCATGCGAAGATAGCGACGATACGCACTATGCCGATCTCAAAGCGATGGAGGCGCAGCTTCGTACCTTTAGGCAAGCAGACGGCAAACCTTACCGTCTCGTACCGCTACCGATGCCCGAAGCGATTTACGATAGCCAAGGCAACAGGCTTCCCGCCACCTATGCCAACTTTTTGATCACCAATGCCGCTTTGATCTATCCGACCTACGGTGACAAATACAACGATAAAAAAGCGGGAGAGATTTTCAAGAGCCTCTTTCCAAGCAAAGAGATCATCCCCGTCAACTGCCACAAGCTGATCGAACAAGGCGGCAGCCTACACTGCGCCACGATGCAAGTAACACGCTAAAAGGAGCCCATCGTGAAAACAGCCCTGATTCAACAACGTTATTGCGGTAGTAAAGAGGCCACCGTCGCACGGACGGTAGAGATGATAGAAACGTGCAATGCGGAACTTGTCGTCTTGCAAGAGCTTCATCAAAGCGAATACTTCTGCAAACACGAAGATACGCGCTATTTCGACTATGCCGAATCGTATCGCGACGACATCGCCTTTTGGGCGGACGTAAGCAAAAAACAAGATGTCGTATTGGTCACTTCGCTTTTCGAAAAGCGCACCGACGGTATCTATCACAATACCGCTTACGTCTTCGACAAAGGCGAAGTTGCGGGAAGATACCGAAAGATGCATATTCCCGACGATCCCGGATTTTACGAAAAATTCTATTTCACTCCGGGCGATACGGGGTTCGAACCGATAGAAACGTCCGTAGGCAAACTCGGCGTACTCGTTTGCTGGGATCAGTGGTATCCCGAAGCGGCGCGTATCATGGCGCTCAAAGGAGCGCAACTGTTGATTTATCCGACCGCCATAGGCTATCTCGAATGCCCGAAAGAGCGTCACGATCCGTTGTGCGAAGCGGAAAACACCCCCGAAGAACGCCGCAAAATGCGCGAAGCATGGATTGCCGTACAACGCGGCCACGCCGTCGCCAACGGTCTTCCCGTCATCACGGTCAACCGTGTCGGTACCGAAGAGGATCCGAGCGGCGTTTTGGGCGGCATTCGCTTTTGGGGAAACAGCTTTGTTTTCGGTCCTCAAGGCGAACTGTTGGCGGAAGCGTCGCAGGAAAACGAAGAGATTCTCGAAGTCGATATCGATCTTGCCGCTTCGGCGGAGGTGCGCAAAATTTGGCCCTTTTTACGAGACAGACGTATCGAAGCGTACGCATGCCTACAGAAGCGTTTTTGCGATACGTAAACGTTACGGGCGTTTCCAACGTGTTTGTTCTAAGTTATAGTGATTATAATCTCACCTAAATCTATTCCGACAAAGGATCCGTATGGCAACCAAACAAGAGATAATGTCGCTTCCCATCACACCCGTAAACAAAGGCGAAGAGGTACGCTTCAAAAATCCTCCCTCGGCGTTTTTCGAAGCGATCGGCGGCGAAGCGGGTATGCGCGAACTGATGTACGATTTTTACGATAAAATCTACGAAAGCGAAATCGCCCACTTCTTTCCTCAAGACGAAGAGGAATTCGAGAAAGTCAAAATAAAAAACAGCAAATTTTTTATCCAGATTTGCGGCGGTCCGAAAGTGTATGAAGAAGAAGCCAAAGGGATGGACCTTAACGAATATATGATACGCGTACACGACGACTTTTCGATTAACGAAAAAGCGCGTATCGAATGGCTCGGCACCATGCGCGACGCATTGGCGGAAAAAGCGACCCATGTCGACTTTGCGTTGATTCGGGAGTTTTGGGACTATCTCGAAAGTTTCTCAAAACTCACCGTCAACACCTTCGCGGACGGCAGCACCTATTACGCAGCTTACACCCAAGCGAAAGAAGAGGAATAATAATTGAAGGTTTTGACACGGTTTTTCACTCTTGTCAAATCTCTTCTATAAAGGTATTGCAAAGCAATGCCTACCGACACTATTCACCCTTCACTCTTAATTCTTCACTAAGAAAACGCTCTGCGTTTTCTTTCCCTCCACCACATAAACGCAAACATCAACCCCGGCGTCTTGGCGATACGCTCGTCGTAAAGAAAACTCTCCGCCTCATTCACGGGCAGATAAAAAACCTCTATCTCCTCCTCATCGATGCCGCCTCCTTCGGAGGTGTGCATGCTTTCGTCCACTTCCGCATAAAAAAGCGTTTGGCGACTTCCGGCAAAACCGACCGACGTATAAAAAGAGGTGATGCGTTGCATCGCTTCCAGCGGCACGCTATAACCGCATTCCTCTTCGATCTCCTCGACGGCGATTTGTACCGGCGGCAACGTTTTATCCGCGATACCGGCACACAGCTCGACCGTCACCCCATTGCCGTTAT
>JALVPA010000118.1 GCA_027026055.1 Campylobacteraceae bacterium
TTGGCACGTGCCGCGGCGGCGGTCGGTACGGACGGCTTTTTTTTCGAAACCCATTTCGATCCGAGCATCGCATTGAGTGACGGACCCAATATGATCGCCCTGCAGGCGCTTGAGACGCTCTTAGAACAAATCGATGCGATACGATCCGTAACGGAGTAGTCGATTTAACCTTTTGGAGAAAAATTTGGGTAAAATAGACAAAGCCAAAGAGTTTATCAATATGCTTAAGGTTTATATGGGAATTGTCACTGCGCTATTGATCAGTGATATTTCCGGAACGATAAAGCGTTTCAATAGCGTTTCAATAATGAAAAAGCGGATATCTTATTTTGGCTCGGCGTAGTGTCGATAGTCGCGCTTGCTTATATTTTTATTCGATTGGCAAAATATGCACACCGGAAAATTGACGAACTGGAGGAGATGTGATGGTTTTGGAAACAATAGCGCTTGTGGGCGCGCTTTTGTATGTACTGTATGCCGTCGTAGCAGGTGCATACGAACTCATGGATGAAAAACACCACAAAGAAGGACACCGATGAAGATTATCGAAGGCAATCTACAAGTACCCGCAGGCAAAAAGGTGGCGATACTCAACGCCCGTTTCAACCACTTTATCACCGACAGGTTGGTCGAAGGCGCGAAGGACGCCTATGTCCGTCACGGCGGCAACGAAGCGGATCTTTCGCTGATTTTGGTACCCGGCGCGTTTGAGCTTCCTTTTGCGCTTGAGAGAGTTTTGGCAAGCGACAAATTCGATGCGATCTGCTGCCTCGGTGCGGTAATTCGCGGCGCGACGCCGCATTTTGATTATGTCGCCGCCGAAGCGACGAAAGGGATCGCCAATGTTACGCTCAAATACGGCAAGCCCGTTACTTACGGTGTTTTGACGGTCGACAGTATCGAACAAGCGATCGAGCGAGCCGGTACCAAGGCCGGAAACAAAGGCGCCGAAGCGATGACGGGGCTTATCGAACTGATGAATCTTTACGGAGCATTGGCGTAATGGCGACCAGACACCAAGCGCGCAAAGCGGTGATCGGACTGCTCTATGCGTACGATCTCGGTAACGAAAATATCGTCAAATTCAGTGACGAAATCCTTGAAGCGGACAAGATACGTAACAAGCAGCGCGAATTTTCGCATCGGCTTTTTGACGGAACGGTCGCGCATCTTCGGGAGATAGACAACGAAATTCGCAAGCACCTCAAGGAATGGGACTTTGACGATTTGGGACGTGTCGAGAAGGCGATTTTGCGATTGGGGGCGTATGAGATTTTGATAGAAAAGACCGAGCGACCCATCATTATCAACGAAGCGGTGGAGCTTGCCAAAGAGCTTGCGGACGAAAAATCGCCGCAATTTGTCAACGGCGTATTGGACGCGATAGGGAAAAATTAGAAATTAGAAATTAGGAATGAGGAACCGAAGAGTAATAAGGGTCTGACCTCAATGACAATGCTTTAGCGTTGTCGTTGCGGGCCTGACCCCCAAAGGACTGCAAACCGATTTTAGAAAGGTGCCAATGAATGAAACGACTCTACAAACTTATCATGGCGATCGTCATGCTACAAGGAATAGTTATGGGTGTTGAGTTGAAACATATCGAAACGAAAGGGGCGAAGATCCCCGTTTTGTTCGAAAAGAGCAATTATTTGCCGATCGTATCGTTTCAGTTGGTCTTTACCGATGCGGGGCACTTGAGCGAAACGAAAGATGCGCAAGCGGATATGACAGCGAAAATCCTCAACGAAGGGACGAAAAAAGAGGGCGCCGTAGGGTTTGCGCAAAAACTCGACGACCATGCGGTGGAGTTGAGTGCCCACGTGGGCAGAGAGACCTTTGTAGTGGAACTTTCGTCGCTCAAGGAGGAGTTTGACTATGCCGCCGAACGCCTTTACGAACTTTTGAGCGACCCCAATTTCACCCCCGAAGCGTTGGCGCAAGTCAAACGACAAAAGCTCGGTTGGCTAAAGCGCAAGCAAAGCGACTACGATTTTATCGCCGCAAGAAATCTACGGGCGCTTCTTTTCAAAGGAACGCCTTTGGCAAGACCGTACGAGGGAACGAAAGAGAGTGTCGAAGCGATGAAGCTCGAAGATTTGAAGCGCTTTTATCGTACGAAACTCGGCTACGATAACCTCATTGTCGTAGCGGGAGGAGATTTGAACTATGAGGAGGTAAAAGCGGCCATCGAAGCGCTTTTGCCCTTACTACCGAAATCGCAAACCGAACCTGTCGAAAAAATACGCGCTTCGGATCGCAACGAAACAGTCGAAACAAACGCTTCCGTACAACAAGCCTATATCTACTTCGGCGCGCCGTTCGATTATAGTTATGAGGCGAAAGACCAATACAAAGCCAAAATAGCCGAATATATTTTGGGCGGCGGCGGATTCGGCAGTCGTATGATGGAAGAGCTGAGAGTCAAGCGCGGATTGACCTACGGCGCTTATGCGATGTTGCGTCGCGCCAAATACGCTTCGTATCTAAGCGGCTATTTGCAAACCAAGCTTATTTCGCAAAACGAGGCGGTTTCGCTTGTACGCGAAGTGGTACGCGAGTTTGTCGAAAAGGGCGTTACGCAAAAAGAGCTTGATGCCGCCAAAGAGTTTTTGGTGGGCAGCGAGCCGCTACGCACCGAAACACTCTCTCAGCGCTTGCATCGCGCATATACCGAATATTACTACGGCAGACCACTCGGTTTTTCGGAAGAACAACGCAAAAAAATCGAATCGGCGACGCTCGATGAAATCAACGCGTTTATCAAAGCGCATCCCGAAATAGCGAATGTGAGTTTCAGTATCGTCACGAAAAAAATTAAAGATTAAAAAACGGTGTCATATCGACATCTTTTCGATAAGCGCGTGCTCCGTGTGCTATAATCTTTTTTATGAATGAGGAAGATAAAGCGCTTTGGCGCAAGCTTCGGTGTCGTACGCTGCTCGATTTGGCGTTGTACCTACCCTATCGATATGAAGATACGACGCTTTCGGAGCGTCTCGAAGAGGGCAAAGAGACGATCCTCGAAGCCTACGTACGCGAAGCGGGGTGGCGCAACGGTCGATTTCGCGTACTTTTTTTTCTGCCGCGTTTTTCGATAACGCTTTCGTCGCTCTTTTTTCAAGCAAATAGCTACCATCGACGCATCTTCGTACCCGGAGCGAAACTCCATATCAAAGGGCGTTTGCGGCGTCACGGCGGATTTTGGCAACTGCCGCAACCCAAAGTTCTCAAAGAGGTCGGTACGCTTCTGCCCAAATACAAGGCGCCTATCTCCCAAGAGAAGCTTCAATGCCTTGTCAAAACTTACGTTACCCGCGATGCATTGCGTGCGGAGGGACTCGATGCTTCGGATGCGGCATTGCTTTATACGCTGCATTTTCCCGATCCGCAGTATCACCCTATGCCAAACGGATCGTGGCCTTTCGAGATCCTTGAGCGACTGAAGTTTCTCGAAGCCTTTAATCATATGCGCAAACTTCGAAACAAACGTTTCGATTTTCCCGCAATCGTTGCACTTAACGGAGATATCGCATCCTTTCTCAAGCATTTGCCCTTTACGTTGACGGAGGCGCAAACAAAGGCGATCGGCGAAATCCGCAACGATCTCTCTCGTAGCGACAAAGCGGCACGCAGATTGATCGTCGGCGACGTGGGCGCGGGCAAAACCATGGTGATTTTTTCCGCTGCGATTACCGCACTACCGCATAAAAGTATCTTGATGGCGCCGACGTCGATTTTGGCGCTACAGCTTTATGAAGAGGCGCAAAAGTATCTCGGCGATTTGATGCGTATTGCGCTGTTAACCCAAAACCGCAAAGAGGGCGATATCGCTCAAGCCGACTTCATTATCGGTACGCACGCGTTGCTTTATCTCGATAGGCTTCCGGAGGCGGCGCTGGTAATGACCGACGAACAGCACCGCTTCGGAAGTAACCAGCGCCATAGGCTCGAAAAAGCGGTGAGCCGAGGCGACAAGCGACCTCATTATTTGCAGTTTTCCGCCACGCCGATACCGCGAACACAGGCGATGATCGAAAGCGCGATGATCGACGTGACCTTAATGCGAGGTACACCGTTTAAGAAACGCATAGAGACGCATATCGTAGGCAAAGAGGACTTTACGTACATATTACGCGAGATAAATGCAACACTGGCTCGCGGCGAACAAGCGCTTATCGTTTATCCGTTGGTCGAAGAGAGCGAAGATATCCCCTATCAATCGATCGAGGAGGGACGAGGCTTTTGGCAGAAGCGTTTCGAGGGTGTCTATGTCACGCACGGCAAAGACAAAGAAAAGGAAGAGGTGCTACTGCGATTTCGCGAAGAGGGAAAGATACTGCTTGCGACGACAGTCGTCGAAGTGGGTATCTCTTTGCCGCGTCTTACGACAATCGTCATCGTCGG
>JALVPA010000119.1 GCA_027026055.1 Campylobacteraceae bacterium
CTTCCACCTTAAAAAGCGTCATATCGTAAATTATCCTCGCGGCGGGATCGAGAGATTTCATATAAACAAACGTTTGATGATATTTGAAAAAGATATCGTGTACGCTATATTCTCCTATGCGCAATTGCAACATCGCTTTCGCTTTATCTTTCGAATAGGCGAACTCCGTCGTATTAAGCCATACGAACAACAAATAGACGGCGGTAGCCGTTAGTAAAAAGGGTTTTAGGAGTTGTCGACTATTGTATCCGAAAGCGTACAAAACCGTCATGGTCGAATTGCGTACCAACGAAAGTTTTGTCATAATCAAAGCAAAAACGATCGCCAACGGATAGAGCAGTCCCAACGCTTGTTCCCACATATAAAAAACATAAAGTATTTTATAGTTCCAACTCACTTGTAGCGATTGCATATGCTGGAAATAGTCGATAAACGCAAAAGCGAAAGAGATACCGAACAATATCGCAATAAAATTTCTAATATAACGTTTTAACAGATAAGTAAAGTAAATTGGAGGGAGCCATCGACTTCTCATAAGCGCTTCTCAATCGACTTTATCGAAAATTTCGCCCGTACTTCTTCGAATTCGTATTTTGTCAATGCGTCACATGCGGCAGCGGCATGTTCGATGACGAGAGGAAGTAGCGTGCGCTCCGACTCGGAAAACGGTTGCAAGACATAATCGGCCACTTGGGATTTGCGTGCGGGTTTACCTACACCGATACGTACGCGCACATACTCCGTACCGATTGCCGCATCGATCGATTTAAGTCCGTTATGTCCGCCGTTGCCGCCGCCTTTTTTAAAACGAATCGTACCGAACGGTAAGTCGATATCGTCATGTATCACGACAATATCTTCCGTCTCTATTTTGAAAAAATTTTTTACGGGAAAAACACTTTCACCGGATCGATTCATAAAAGTTTGCGGTTTTAAAAAAAGAAGCCGACGATATTTGTAGAGTTTACCGTGAAAAGAAGATTTCGAGATCTCCGATGCGCCGTAATGCGCTATAAGACGGTCGATTACGAGAAAACCTATATTGTGCCGCGTATTTTCGTAACGGTTCCCGGGGTTACCCAAACCGACGAAAAGTTTCACGGCACTACTTTCATAGAGGTTATTTCGCTTTGATTACACCGCAAATAGCGACATCGGGTCTATCCATCAATCTGCACCCTTCGGGTACTTCGACGTCTCTGACCAAGATCGAGTCGTCTCTGTTGAGGTGAGAAACGTCCAAGTCGAATTTTGCGGGCATATTTTCGATTGCGCCGCGTACTCTCAAACGGCGCTTGGACATCACAAGCACCCCTTTGTTTTTCAAACCGATAGGCGTTCCGTGCGTTACGACGGGTACCAAATAGTCGGTTACCAAGCCGGGAACGGCTATGCGCAAATCGACGTGCAACACCTCTCCGTGAACGGGATGCAACTGATACTCTTGGATAACGACGTTGTATTCGTTGTCTCCCACTTTTACGGGGAAAGCCAACGACTCTTTGTTTCTGACGGCTCTGGCAAACTCGCCGCGTTTGAATGCGGCTTGAATATTCTCTACGCCTTTGGCATAAAGGTTCGCCGTTAGATAACCATCTCGTCTCAACTGCTTCGCAGTCGTTTTTCCGATACTCTCTCTAACGATACCTTCCAACATCTATATGTCCTTTTTATAAAAATAGGTACGGATTATATCCGAAAATGATTAAAAAAAGCTAATGCCGAATCGTCGCTACTCTTCCTCTTTAAATCCGAACACTTCCATATCGGTGTTTTCTTCGTCCTCTTTCACTATCGCACCGCGTCCGACGCCTTGCATTTTCAATTTCATGTCGGCGGGGTTACTCGCATATTCGAGCGCCGTTTTTTCGTCGATAATGCCGTCCTTGTAAATATCAAGCAACGCTTGATCAAACGTCTGCGTTCCGTATATCTCTTTTCCTTCGAAAAGCGCATCGGGTATTTCGCTGTCTCGCCCTTCGGCAATGAGTTGACCGATACGAGCGGTTTTTTTCAAAATCTCTACGGCGGCGATACGCGAACCTGTTTTCGTCGGGATCAAGCGCTGTGAGATGACGCCCTCCAAAACCGACGCCAAAGACATTCTGACACGGTTTTGTTCGCCTTCGGGAAACATACCTACGATTCTGTCGATGGTTTCTTTGGCATCGAGCGTATGGAGTGTCGAGAAAACGAGGTGTCCCGTATTGGCGGCATGCAAAGCGATATCGATTGTCTCCAAGTCCCTCATCTCACCGACCAAAATGATATCGGGATCTTCACGCAACGCTGCGCGCAACGCGTCGGAGAAGGATTTGGCGTCTTGTCCGATACTACGTTGGTTGATAAGACATCCTCTGTCCTGATGCACGAATTCTATCGGATCTTCGACGGTAATGATATGTTTTTTATACTCTCTGTTGATTTTATCCAAAATTGCCGCCAAAGTCGTCGACTTCCCCGAACCCGTCACCCCCGTTACGAGTACCAACCCTCGTTGTACCGAGGCAAAATCGTTGATAACGGGCGGCAACTTCAACTCTTCGACCGTTTTTATCTCGACGGGAATGACCCTAAAAACGGCACTTAACCCTTGCATTTGATAAAAAAAGTTTACACGGAATCGGTGCTTTTCGCTCAATATATAAGAAAAATCCAAACTCTTGTTTTTTTGTAGCGAATCGTACTGTTCCGGTGTCGTTATCTCTCGTGCCAACAGATCCATTTGTTCGGCATCGAGTTCTTCTTTGCCCAATATTTTCAATACGCCGTGGATACGCACGCGAACATGAGAACCCGCCTTTAAGTGTAGGTCGCTGCCTTCGTGACTTACCATCGTACGCAAATAGAGTTTGAGTTTCTCTTCCATTTGTCCCATTATCCCGTCCTTGACTATTTCAACGTTTCCAACATCGCCGAAAAGGCTTCTTCAAAAGCTTCCACTCCTTCGCTTAGAAGCCTTTCGTATATCTCGTTCATATCGACACCCGCTCTTGTTATTGTATCGAAATGGGCTTTGATTTTTTCGGGTTCGAGGGGAAGTTTGATCGGCGAAGGCGCCTCCTGCAGATACGCTTCTATCGTCTTGAGCGGTGCGGTATTGACACTGTGCGGCGCCATTAATTCTCGAATATAATAGGCTTGCGGCAAATTGTCGCCTTTGACGCCGGTACTTGCGAAAAGCGTACGAATTTGCGGTATGTTCGCCGCTTCGATATCGGCATAAATCGCGGCGGCATTGTAAATTCCCGTCAATGCGGTCGCAATACCTTTTTCGGCAAGTATCGGATCCAACAACCTATCGAACCGGCTCACAAAAACCGAAATCACGCCGTCGGTTTTTTGCGAGGACGCCGCCATACCTTCTTGCATTGCAGAGACACATCGTTTGGCTTGTTCGGGAGAAAAAACAAGCGTGGCATTGACCGAAATGCCTTCGGCTAGCAACCTACGCATCGCTTCATAGCCTTCTTCTGTTGCGGGAACTTTGATCATGACATTGGGTTCACCGATCGTTTCGAAAAGACGTTTGCCTTCCGAAACGGTACCCTTCGTATCGCGACTTAAAAACGGATCGACTTCAATGGAGATATAGCCGTCGTTGCCCTCATCGTAAAGCGGACGCAACGCGCGGGCGGCGGTACGGATATCCTCGATCGCCAACGCTTCGTATATCTCTTTGGGCGTTTTACCCTTCAATGCCGTTTTTTGCGGCCTATATGCCGTAGAGTTTCGAATCGCCTCGGCGAAAATGGCGGGGTTACTCGTCGCACCGTTGACAATGCCTTTTTCAAGCAGTCTCTCAAACTCCGTTTTCAAAAAATCTCGCTCGACAAAATCGAGCCACATCGAAAATCCGATCTGCGGGTTTACCATCTCTTCCCTCTTTTTTTATTCTTTATACTGCCAACGCCACGCTTGCCAACTTCCGAGATCGCTCGGTTTTTGCAATGCCTCTTCAAGCTCCGCCAAATAGCGTTCTCTGGAGACGGTTTGCGCACCCAAACCGACCATATGCTCCGTGCGCATTTGACAATCGATGAAATCATAACCTCTTTCGGCTAAAACGTCACTAAGGGCTTTGAAGGCGACCTTGGAAGCGTCGGAAACCAACGAAAACATCGATTCGCCGAAAAAGGCTTTGCCCATCGCCAAACCGTAGAGTCCACCGACCAATACATCGTTCAAATAGACTTCGACACTATGGGCATATCCCTCTTCATACAACCGCGTATAGGCCTCTTCGACTTCTGGCAAGATCCACGACCCCTTTTGCCCTTTTCTCGGAACACGCGCACAACGGGCGATCACCTCCGAAAAACGTTTGTCGAAGCGTACTTCGAATCCTCTGTTGCGCAACACCCTACGAAAGGATTTTCGTACGATAAAATCACCGG
>JALVPA010000120.1 GCA_027026055.1 Campylobacteraceae bacterium
ATTTCTACGATCATTAACCGTTGATGCGGATATTTTTCTCTATTGGGATGTGCTGCATCGAGCAATAGACGATCATCGGCAATCGCTTCGAACACATCCTCAAACCCGACCCCGCGCTCTTTTATCAATTTTGCATTTTTCTCGGGATCGTACAGGAATTCCATAGGTCATTATAGCAATAATGTGCGCACAATGTCAACGCTTCTTTGCTATCCATCTTTGCTCTACCAAAAGTTTATTGCCGCTAAAGACCTGTCCGACGAACAGGTCGCCGACACGGTAGGTGTCGACCCCTTCGGGGGTGCCCGAAAGGATAATGTCACCGTCTTTCAAGCTCATAAAGCGTCGAATCTCCTTTATCATCGTATCGGGCTTGTAGATCATAAGGCTATAGTCGGCTTCTTGTTGCAAGGTATCGTTTACGTAAAGTTTCATATGCAGTGTCGCGATATCGCCCGAAAAGGGTACAAAAGGGCTTAGCACCGCCGAGGTATCGAAGGCCTTGGCGCGCTCCCACGGCAAACCTTTGGCTTTGAGGCGCTCTTGGATATCGGCATGGGTCAGATCAAGCCCAAAGCCGATGCCCGCAATCTCTCCTCCCATGATCAAAAAGGCGATCTCACCCTCAAAACGTGTCTGCTTTAAGTGGTGGTAGAGCGTATCGCTGATGGCGGAGTTGGGTTTGTTGAAGACTATCATTTCTTCGGGAATCTCATTGCCAAGCTCTTCGATGTGTGCGACGTAATTGCGCCCGATACAGACCACTTTGGAAGGATAGATACGCCTCTTGTCGAACCGTACGGATTGCATTTCGTACCCCCTAAAACGAATTGTCGTATTGTATCTTAAATTGGTGACTTCTCCTTTTTTGTGAGGGTTGGGTAGAATACGCCCATGAAAAAAATTGTCGTACTTTTTAGCGGAGCGGGGAGCAACCTCGCCTATCTGATAGAGCATCTGCATCACCGTAAGCTCATCATTGCCGCTGCGATTACCGACAAACCCGAAGCGGGCGGGATTGTTCACGCAAAAGCGGCCGGTATTCCCGTAGAGATTATCGATGCCAAGGGTTTCGAGAGCCGCGAAGATTTTGATACCGCACTGGTAGAGACTATAAAGACATATGCGCCCGATTTGGCGGTCTTGGCGGGATTTATGCGTATCCTCACTCCCCTCTTTACCGATACGATTCGTGCGATTAACCTTCACCCCTCGCTTCTTCCTCGCCACAAAGGACTGCGTGCTATCGAGCGCAGTTTTGAAGATGCGCATACCGAAGGGGGTGTGACGGTGCATTGGGTCACAAGCGAACTTGACGGCGGCGAGATCATCTTGCAAAAACGCATCGCCAAAGCGGGGCACGATCTGCATAGCTATACCCAAGCTATTAAGCGTATCGAAAAAGAGGCGCTTGTCGAAGCGATTGAGAAGATATTGGCGCTATAGTGTATAGAGCGCTTCATAATGCGGTCCTTTGTCGCCGAGGTGGCTACGATAGAGTGTAATCTCGGGCAAGATTTTGCCTAATACCTCTTTTTCGAAATGCCTACACGCCGCTTCAAAACGCTTATGGTCTTGCAACGCCTTGATGCGACACAATGTCGCATGAGGTCTGAAACGTTTGTTGACAAAACCCGCTTCGGCAATCTTGTCGGCTTGAGCGTAGAGTATTTTCACATCGCTTGAGGCAAAAAGAACACGAGGCGGCGAACCGAAGGTGCCGATATCTTGCAGTGCGACAGGTTCGGTAAGCGACTTTTCGATAGAACGCATCTTCTCGATTGTCGCTTCGGGCGACATCGCATCACCGATAAAATACCATGTCAGATGCAGATTGTGCGCCTCGATCCATTTGCCGCGAAGGGTAGGTGCGAAGCGTTTTTGCAAGGATGCATAGTCGAAAATGTGCACTTTAGAAGCGATAAAGAGACGCATATATCTATCCTATATAAAAAATATATAACAATCATATCTTTTTGCCTTTAGGCGTCTTGAAAGCGATTCGGGTTAGAATATCATAGCACATTTGGGAGCCGATGCAATGCAGTTTTCCGAAAATCCCGCATTACTCAAACTTTTTTTTGCGATCTTTCAAGCGATATTGATACTCTTTGTCTATGCTTTTGCTTATACTTCGGCAATAGTGGTCCATCACTTTTATCGCGAAGGGCTCGTAACGCTTTGGCACTTTTTGCCGATTGTCGTTGTTGTGGCGGGAACGCCCTATTTTTTCTATCTCTATCGTAAACTTTTTGCCGCCGAAAAACGGATGCGTGCGATTGTATGGAGTTTTGCGGTAGCGGGTATCGCTATTGTGATACTTTCCGTTTATAGTGTCAAATTGGCGGCGGCGTTTCAATCGTGACGGCATTACCCGAACGACATCGCAAGATTCTTTCACTCGCGCTTCCCGCGGTTGTCAATGCCCTGCTGGATATGCTCCAGGTGATGATAGACTTGGTGATGGTGGGGCGATTGGGGGCGGCTGCCGTGGCGGCGGTCGGCTTGGGATTGCAGTCGTTGATGTTCGTTTTTGCCGTGATGAGCCTGTTGCATGTGGGCACCTCGGCGCTTTTGTCGCGCTTTGTCGGCGCAAAACGCTTGATGCGTGCTTCGAGTGCGCTTTCCACACTGCTCGGATTTGCCTTCGGCCTGAGTCTTTTGGTCGCTGTTTTATGGTCTTTCGGCGCACCGAAACTTTATGTGTGGTTCGGTACCGACAGCGAGACGACAAGACTCGGTGCGTCCTATGTCGGATGGTTCGTATGGATGATGCCCGCGGTGTTTGTACGCTTGGTCTTTGTCGCCGCGCTCAATAGCGCCGGCGATACCCGCACGCCGATGTATGTCAAAATCGTTACGATCGGATTAAACGCTCTTGGCAACTATCTGTTGATATTCGGTCACGGCGGATTTCCCGCTTTGGGTGTCGAGGGGGCGGCTATTGCGACGTTGTTTGTCGCTTATGCGGAAGCGGCGGTCTATGCGGGACTTTATCTCGGCGCAAAAACCCCATATCGGCCTCTTTTGCATTTTTCCGTTACGCTTTTGCACAGAGCGATTCGCATCGGTTTGCCCGCATCGATAGAGCGGATGCTGACTTTCGGATCGTTCATGCTTTTTACGGCGGTGATTGCGCATTTCGGCACCGATGCCTTGGCGGGCTATCAGATAGGATTGCGCATCGAAGGCTTGGCGTTTATGCCGGGGATAGGCTTTACCGTAGCGGCGATGACGCTGATGGGACAGGGACTCGGAGCCAAAGCGCCCGATCGTGCGGCCTCCGACGTGCGTATCGTGTTGCGATATGCCGCGGGTGTGATGTTTGCGGTGTCGTTGGTGATGTTTTTCGCGCCGCAATGGTTGATAGCACCTTTTACTGACGATAGCGAAGTAACGGCGCAAGCGACGCTCTATTTGCGCATTGTCGCGCTTTCGCAAATACCGCTTGCTTATACCTTTGTTTTGGCGGGTGCGTTACGCGGTGCGGGCGATACGAAGCGACCGCTTTATATCAATCTCGTATCGTTGTGGGCGGTACGCCTGATTCCCGGGTTTGTCGCGGCGTATCGGTTTGATGAGATTCTTTATGTCTATGTGGCGATGATTGCCGATACCTATCTGCGCGGATGGTGGTTGCATCGCGTGTTTGCCGAAGGAGAATGGCGAAAAATTCGGGTATGATCACATCTTCCGTATGTCGTAAAACGCGCCGTTTTCGAGGGTAAGCAGTTTCGGAAAGGTTTCCAACAGACGCTTGGCGGCTTGCGCGGTCGTTTGAATCTCTCCCTTGCGCAATCGCTCGGCGGAAGGATAGGTCTTTTCGTCGACATTTTCGAGGATACGGCGCACCATCGGCGTATCGATGACACCGGGTGCGAGGGCGTTGAAACGTATCTGCGGCGCTTCGGCGGCATAAAGCTTCATTAGCATATTGAGCGCGGCTTTGGAGAGCGCATAGCCGCCCCAGCCCTTGGAGCCGTTAACGGCGGCGCCCGAGCTGATGGCAACCGCTTGTGCAATATGCGCATGTTGCAAGAGTGTGTCGACGAGCTCTTTGTTTGCCCAAAGATTAAGCTCCATGACCCGTTTCAGCGCGTCAAGATCGCTATCGACGAGGCGTCGAATCTCTCCGAGCATACCGGCATTGAGTATGACGATATCGTAGCGTTTTTTTTCGACGAAAGGAGCTGTCGTTTCGGCGATACGCGCCGTTTCGCTCAAATCGCAACGACAAAACGATATGTTTCGTCTCTCGAGCGATTCGGGCAAGTGTCGTCCTATCGCATCGACCCTATCTCCTTTTTCGAGATAAGCGTGCGCCAATGCTTCTCCGAGTCCCGATCCCACGCCGGTAATCAATACGCGCGACATTTTTTTCCTTTTGAACCGTTATCGAAATCTATCCGTCTGTGGTATAATTATAACCGTTATGCACTTCAAAGGAAACATATATGAGTAAACCGCACAAAAAAGAACCCAAAACGATCGAACAGCGTATCGAGCGCATTTACAAGATGGCAAAAGAGCATTTCGGCGAAGTACGTTTCGTCGGTGTCAAACTCCATACGAAGATCGGTTGGGTTGCCAAAATTCAGTTTGATGAGTTCGAGTCGTTGGTCTCCGAAGGCGAAAACGCCGAAGCGGCGCTCAAAAACCTTCGTAAACGGTTAAAAAAGATTATCGATCGTTACAATATGGTATGACGATGAAGTCAAGCTTCATCGAGTGAATAGTGAGGAGTGAAGAGTGAATAGTGAAGGTATGCATTGCTTTGCAATGCTTCTGTTGGGCAGGAAGTGATGAAAAAGAATATTATACTTATCGGATTTATGGGGGTAGGCAAGGGTACGACGGCACGTGCGTTTGCCAAAAAGTACGGGGTTTACAATATCGACACCGACGATTTGATCGAATCGAAAGAGAATCGCACCGTCAAAAAGATTTTTAAAAAAGAGGGCGAAGCCTATTTTCGCAAATTGGAGCAAGAGACGGCGGAA
The DNA here is from genome assembly GCA_027026055.1 of Campylobacteraceae bacterium. Classification (GTDB taxonomy): domain Bacteria; phylum Campylobacterota; class Campylobacteria; order Campylobacterales; family Sulfurovaceae; genus JALVPA01. Next base: position 5,001 of record JALVPA010000120.1, read on the forward strand.
TGGATAGAGACGTGCGTCAAAGGTACCCTTATTAGTTGCGGCGGCGGTTTTTACAAGGTGAACAATCTCAAAAAACTCGGCACGGTGGTGCTGCTTGACGCGTCGTTCGATTGGATTTACAAGCGGCTTAAAACGGCGAAGAACAGTAAGCGAAAACTTGCCAAACGTCCGCTTTTCAAAGAACCGAAAAAAGCGAAAAAACTCTACAATGAACGCGAAAAAGCCTACAAAAAAGTCGCCGATGTGGTAATCGACGTGGAAAAACTGAGTTTTGACGAAGTGCTGGAAGAGATCGCGCGAAAATGTAATGTGCTCTAAAGCATTCGGTCGCTTTTAACCGTCTTTTTTTTCATCTTTTTGTCCGTCTTGTTTGCGAATATGTCCTTCCCAATGCTCCAAACCTTTGAAGATGCCCGTGAGTATCCCGAAAATCACCATCGTACTTCCCATGCAGTAAGGGGCGAGTTCGGAAAAAGGGGCGGGGTCGTTGATGAAAATCGTCAAGACATACAGCCATATCGCGATCGCCGCCGCCGCAAAGAGCCGTTTGAGCCATGTGATTGTCACTATTATATGTCTCGTTTGCATAGAGGTATTTTATCCAAATTGGATATAATTGCACCATATTTTACTCCCAAAACGAGGCGAAATGCAGCGATTCGAGTCCTATTTGCAGGCAAATCTTCCCACCGTCGAGACCTTTCATCCCGTCTACCAGGAGGCGTTGCGCGCGATGCTTACCGCCGGCGGCAAGCGTTTTCGTCCGATGCTTCTTTTGGCGGTGGTGGAGGCGTACGAACCGCTACTTTACGAGAGTGCGTTGCCCGTAGCGATGGCGGTGGAGATGTTTCACACCTACTCGTTGATACACGACGATTTACCCGCAATGGACGATGCCGATCTCAGACGCGGCGAACCGACGTTGCATACGCGCTTTGACGAGGTGACGGCGATTTTGGCGGGTGATGCGCTCAACACCGACGCTTTTTTGCGTATCGCGCAGGCTCCTTTGCGCGCCGACGTAAAGGTAAAACTGACAACGCTTTTGGCGCAAAACGGCGGATCGCAAGGCATGGTGCTCGGGCAAGCGATCGATTGTTGGTTCGAAAACAAGCCGCTACGACTCGAAGAGGTCAAAACCTTGCACATCAACAAAACCGCCAAACTCATCGCCGCCTCGCTATGTATGGGCGCGGTCATCGTGGGACTGGATACGAAAACGATAGAGAGGTTGTACGACTTCGGTATCGATTTGGGATTGTTGTTTCAGATCCAAGACGATATCATCGACGAGACGCGTAGCGAAGCCGAAGCGGGCAAACCGACGGGAAACGACGGCGCGAAAAACAGCTTTGTCAATCTTTTGGGGTTGCGGCAAGCGATCGAGGAAGCCGACGAGTTGGCGAAAGATTTGCAAAGACGGTTTGAAGCATTCGACGAAACGATGCAAACGGCACTCCGTCCTCTGATGGAACGATATCTCTACAGACACCGATAAAAGGAACGACATATGGCGACAATGAGCGACGAAAACAAAATGCGCAGAAAGATGGCGGATACGATCCGTTTCCTCGCGGCGGATATGATCCAAAAAGCCAACAGCGGACACCCGGGCGCACCGATGGGCTTGGCGGATATCGCAGTGGTGCTCGGCGAACACCTCAGACACAATCCCAAAAACCCGTCGTGGCTCAACCGCGACCGACTCGTCTTTTCGGGCGGACATGCGACGGGACTTATCTATTCGCTTTACTATTTGTGGGGGTATGACCTTGAAATGGAAGATTTGAAAAACTTCCGTCAACTGGGCTCGAAAACTCCCGGACACCCCGAATACGGTCATACGCAGGGCGTCGAGATGACTACCGGTCCGCTCGGACAAGGCGTCGCCAATGCGGTAGGGTTTGCCATGGCGGAAGCCTATACCAAAGCGCAGGTCAACTCCGAAACTTGCGAATTGATCGATCACAAAGTTTATTGCCTCTGCGGTGATGGCGATTTGCAAGAAGGCATCAGCTACGAAGCGTGCGCCTTGGCGGGACATCTGAAACTCAAAGATTTGATTTTGATTTACGACAGCAACCATATCACGATCGAAGGCGATACCCAAAAAGCCTGGAGCGAAGATGTCGAGGCGCGTTTCAAAGCGCAGCAATGGAACGTACTCAAAATCAACGGACACTGTTACGACGAGATAGACAAAGCGCTCACCGAGGCCAAACAAGCCGACAAACCGACGCTGATTATCGCCAATACGATTATCGGTAGAGGCGCGGGCGCACTCGAAGGCGATCCGCACGTACACGGTGCGCCTCTGGGTGAAGAGACGATTCGCGAAGCCAAAGCAAGGGCGGGGTTCGACCCCGACAAGCACTTCTTTGTGCCCGAAGATGTGTTGCTACGTTTCCGCTGTGCGGTGGAAAAAGGAGAAATGTACGAAAAAGAGTGGCGTCACCGCCTCAAAGAAGCGCCCCTTGCGGAGCAAAACGAGATGCTGGAGCGTCTGCTCAATCCCGATTTCTCCGCGATCGAGTGGCCCGATTTGAGCAAGAGCGAAGCGATGGCGACCAGAGACAGCAACGGTAAGATTCTCAACGCCATCGCCAAGGCGATCCCCGGCTTTATCGGCGGTTCGGCCGATTTGGCGCCGAGCAACAAAACCGAACTCAAAGATTTGGGCGAATTCCCCAAAGGACGCAATATCCACTTCGGTATTCGCGAACACGCGATGGCGGCAATCACCAACGCCATGGCGCTTTACGGTACGCTGATTCCTTTTAACGCCACCTTCTTCGTTTTTAGCGACTATCTCAAGCCCGCCGTACGCATCGCCGCGCTGACCGGTATTCGCAACTTTTTCGTCTGGACGCACGATAGCATCGGTGTGGGCGAAGACGGTCCGACACACCAGCCTATCGAGCATCTCAGTCAATTTAGAGCGTTGCCCGACTTTTACGTATGGCGTCCTGCGGATGCGACGGAAAACGTCGAGGCGTGGAAGACGGCACTGCGTATGGGCAAACCGGCGGGCTTCGTATTGAGCCGCCAAAAGCTCAAAACCCTCAAGCCCAAGCGCGATTTCGGCGACGTAAGCCGCGGTGCTTATATCGTCAAAAAACGCGAAGGCGCGACACTGACGCTCATGGCGAGCGGAAGCGAGTTGATGCCTTGTTTGCAAGTGGCGTGTCATCTGGAAGTATTAGGTGTTAAAGCCAATGTGGTTTCGGTACCGTGTCTCGATCTGTTCAACGAACAAGGCGACACCTATAAAAAAGCGGTCGTAGACCCCGACACCAAAGTGATGGCGGTCGAAGCGGCGCGTGCGACGGAGTATTATCGCTATGCCGACGAGGTGGTGGGCATGGAGAGTTTCGGCGCTTCGGCACCGGCGGACAAGCTTTTCGAGAAGTTCGGCTTCGATATCCAAAGTATCGTCAAGCGCGCATGTGCGCTTATGGACGTACCGTACAAAGAGATCGATTTGGGGAAATAGCCTCAAGCTTTTCTCCGATTTTAGGCTTTTCTAAGAATCGATACCCTATAATCTCACTCTCCAAAAGTCGGGGTGTGGCGCAGTCTGGCTAGCGCGCTACCTTGGGGTGGTAGAGGTCGCAGGTTCGAGTCCTGTCACTCCGACCATGTATAAGTTTTCATTACTTCGTTTTTATCCGCTTTCTTATAACTCAAACTTTGCTCTAAAAAATACGGTTTCTTGAGTATTCGAATCAACAAACAGTTTCGTTTGGTATTCCGCTTTGAAAACGGTTATGCCAACGATGTGCAGAGTATTGACTATCATGAAAGGAAAGAACATGATAGAAGCAAGGCCGTCCACACATCCGGGAATCATCCTGAAAGAAGCATTTGCACGGCTCCTACGCTTAACACAAGCAAAAATGGCAAAGGTTCTCGGCGTAGGCATCAAAACACTGAGCGAACTTTATAATGAGAAAAGAGGTGTTTCGGCACCGATGGCTCTCAAGCTTGCGCATTATTTCGGCATTATGCTACAGTATTGAGGTTGCAGACAACGAAGAAAGTTCGCCTATGATTCGGCGCAAAAGGTTACGCTAGAGTCTTTTCGAGCGTTTCTATCTCGCGGCAGATCTTTTCGAAAAGAGTGTTTTCTCGGCAATAAGAAGAGAGCTTGTCCGCGATGGCGCGAAGATATCTCAACGCCTGCTCGCGTTCCGAAGTTTCGGAGGCAACATCGGAAGCGTATTGTTGCAACTCTTCGACGTGCATATGCAACCGTCTTTGAAGGGTTTCCGCCATTTTGACAAAAAGAAGCGTTTTATGGACGCTATAGGCCTCGATGAGCAGGTCGGTAAACTCGAGATACTCTTCGAGCAAGCGATTGAGATGCGAAAGTGTCATATACGCTTCCTTAATCTCTAATCAACATACCGCGAACGGTATCTTCGTCGATTTTCTCCTCTTCGTATTTGACGACGATGAGCTTTTCGGTTCTGTTGAGATAAAAGTCGTTGATGCCCTCTACGTTTTTAAGCGAAGCGAGCTTGTTTTCGTCGAAAATGTCGGTGGACAAAAAGAGGTTTTTGCGCAAAGCAGGGTTGCGCATTCCGACAATCCACCCGATCCAAAAGAGGCTTAGTACGATGACGGCTACCGCCACCCCTTTTTCGGCATAATGGCCGTAGATCCATCCGCCGATCGCACCGCCCAGAAAGATACCCACATAAGCGAATGTGTTTGCCACGCCGAGTGCCGCGCCTTTTTGGTGGACTTTGGCAAACTTGCTTACGAAACTTTGCAAGAGCGGCTCGAACATGTTAAATCCGATGAAAAAGGCGCTTGCGCCCGCGGCAAAGAGCCAGAAGTTGTCGCTAAAGCCCATCAGCGCAAAAGAGAGCATAATAAAGAGTATCGAGACGATAAAGACCTGCTTGCCTTTGCCGTATTTCTCACCGAAAACGGCGGCGGGGCCCATCGCCAAAATCCCCAGGACTACCGCAGGCAGATAGACCTTCCAGTACTCTTCGCGCCCCATGTCGAACTTCGACCCCATCAGTATGGGAATGATGTAAAAAGCGATTGCCATCGTCGAAGAGTGAAACAAAAAGGTGATATACATTCGTACAAGGTCTTTGTCTTTGAAAACCTCTTTGATTTTGGCTTCTTCTTCGGAGTAGTGGTGCTCGATATGCGGCGGTTCGGGTACGGCGGTAAAAAGAATCAGTAGCGCCGTTAACGCCAATGCCGCAGTCAACCAAAAGAGTGCGCCGACACTCCAATATCCCGCTACCAGCGGTCCGATGATCATTGCCGCGGCGAAACTCATCGCAATTACCATCCCCATAATCGCCATGGCGTGCGCACGTTCGTCTTCGCGTACCTGATCGGCGATCATCGCCGTGACGACACTACCGATTGCGCCCGCACCTTGCAAAAAGCGTCCGAGAAGCAAAAGATAGATGTTGTCCGCAATTGCCGCGATGACGGAACCCGCCGCGAAAATCAACAATCCGACAAGCAGGGTCTTTTTACGACCGAGTTTGTCACTCATTACGCCGAACGGCACTTGCAAGATCGCTTGCGTCAGGGCGTAACCGCCAAGCGCCACACCCGCCAAAAAGGCGGTACCGCCGGGCAGGTGTTTGGCATAGTCCGACAAAACGGACAACACGATAAAGAGCCCGAAAAATCGCAATGCTACGATCAAGCTAAGGGGCAATACCTTTTTAATCATCTTGATATCTCCGATAAGGTAAAATGTGCGCCAATTATAGTACGAAAAGGTTAATTGCGTATGAAGCTGGTACTTGCGACGGGAAATCGAGGCAAAGTGCGCGAATTTCGCGAGATGTGCGAAGCGGAGGTGATTCCTTATAAAGAGTTGACGGGCGAGCTTGAGATCGTCGAAGACGGCGAGAGCTTTGCACAAAACGCACTGATTAAAGCGCGTACGATTTTCGAAGCGTTGGACGAAGAGGCGATCGTCATTGCCGACGATAGTGGTATCTCTTTGCCTATATTGGACGGTGCCCCGGGCATTTATTCGGCGCGTTATGCCGGAGAGGGTGCAAGTGATAAGGAAAATCTGTATAAATTGATTGATGCGCTCAAAACCAAAGGGCTTAGAGAGACCCCCGCCTACTATACCGCCGCCATTGCCGTCGTATCGAGCAAAGGGGAGTATGTCGTGCACGGATGGATGCACGGTACGGCGATCGACGAAGCGCGCGGCGACAAAGGCTTCGGGTACGATCCGATGTTTATCCCCGAAGGGTATGCGCTTACCCTCGGCGAGCTTGACGATGCAGTGAAAAAAGCCATTTCGCACCGCGCCAAGGCGATGGCGCTGGCAAAGCCGATCATTGAGATGTTACAGAGGAAATAATGCAAAAAACAAAAGAAGCGTTTTTGAACGATCTGCAAGCGATCTATCTGGAGTTGCAAGATAGGCAAGCGGAGCTCAACGGCTACTACGATCTGTTAGACGAGAGCAAAACGCATCCGAGAGCCGAAGAGGTGGTCGAAGCCTTTTTGAAGCTACTCGATTTGCCAAGGGACAAAGATAGCGAGATGGCGGCGCTGACGCGCATCGTCAACTTGCGCGAAGATGCTTTGGAACAGGTGTTGCAAAAGCAGGGTTTGAGCGAGGAAGAAATACGCGTCAAAAAGGAGCTGGCATACGGCTTTGTGAGTATGTTGCACATCACGCGGCACGAAGATTTGATCGCTTGGATCGAAAAACGGCAGCTGCTTACCCCTTTTTATCGTGCGTTGATCTTCGGGGTGCACTATGTGGGGCTGCGTCTGAGCGAATGGCAGAGCAAATGGAGCGATCATATCCTCAATCGTATTAACCCGACGCTAAGCGAACTTTTTAACGGCGACGATGCCAAGCTTTTCGAGGCGTTGCAAGCGCACGAATTGATCGATAGAGACGAGGAGGGCAATATCGGCGATCGTTGCTACTCGGTACTTGTTTGTGATAATGAGCAATTAGTAACGAGCAATGAGCAACCGAAAGAGGGGCTGAAAGGGTTTAAAGCGATCCCTTATGCCGAAGCCTTCAAAGAGGAGGTGGCGGCGGTGGCGACGGCATTGGAGCAGCTCATTGCCCTGCTACAGCAACATGACGATGAGGTCTTTGATCAAAAGCATGAATGGATCGCCTATTTTACGGCACTTCAAGAGGCGTTCACGCACACCAAGCGTCACGAGTTGATCGGCAAATGGGCGGAGGTGGATCGCCGTTGGATGGCGATCACGACGCCGCTACAGGTGGGACACCCGCTGGAGTATTACGAAGATCACTACCGCAAAGCGGTGGCGCTCGAATGGGATCTGCGCATCGTCAATCCGCGCTTGCAAGAGGCGTCGCATACTAAAGAGCGCATCAAAAAAGCGGCCTATGCGTTGGCAAAAAAGATTGGCGGCGATGCCGAGACGATAATTGCCAAAAACCTCTTACAGGTCGACAACACACAGCTTTATATCGGGCAACCGATGCTCTACTACGCCGCGGAGTTCAACGGTCTCTTTTCGGCGCAGGTGGTGCCCAACGACGAGAAGGTCAGCAGTGAACTGGGCAAAAAGATCTTTGCCTATGCCGATTTTGTGCTCGAAAGCAAAAAGAGCAAACCTCCGATGCGTTTGAGCGTCGAGACGATGGGGGAGGATTTTGTACGTAAGCAGCGTCGATTGGCGGAGGAGAACCCTGCACTTTGGCACCGTATCTACGACATCTCGACGATCGGGCACGAGTTCGGGCATATCCTTTGGATCGACAGCGATACCGAAGCGACGATGAATGTAAGTGGACAGTTTAAAAATATCGAAGAGTTCAAAGCCACCAACGGCGGCTTGGTCG
>JALVPA010000121.1 GCA_027026055.1 Campylobacteraceae bacterium
GTATATGGGATGGGCGACGGAGCGGGTCTTTTTGCCGATGCTCAAACCGATGGCGCCGGAGCTTATCGACTATGCGATGCCCGAAAACGGCGTCTTTCACAATCTCATTCTCGCCAAAATGTCCGTACGCTATCCGGGGCACGCCAAGCAGTTTATGCACGCTTTTTGGGGTGTTGGGCAGATGAGTTTCGTCAAACATGCGGTTTTTGTGGACGAGAGTGCGCCGCCGCTGGAATCTTACGAAGCGTTGAGCCGTCATATCGCCGATCGTCTCGATCCCGAAAAGATCCTTGTCACCGAAGGGATCGTCGATCATCTCGATCACAGTTCGCCCAAACAGTTCGAAGGAGGCAAGCTCGGCATCGACGCGACGGGCGAACCGGTAGCAAGACGTATCGACCTGCTCGACGACGATACGCTCTTGGAGAAGATGCGCGCGCTTGCCCCCGAGATCGTCGCGCTCAAACAGTATCTGACCGACACCGCCAATCCCGTCTGTGTCGTCGCCGTCGAGAAACGTCGCAGTCAAAAAGAGACGATCGCCGATCTCGCGCCGCTTTTCGAACACATCGCGGTGCTGGTAATCGTCGATCGTCAAAACAACGACCTCGACAATCCCTATATGCTTATCTGGCGTACGGTCAACAACATCGACGCGCAGCGCGATGTGACACTGACGCCTTTTATCGCGATAGACGCCACCAACAAAAACGAGACGGACGGCTTTGCGCGCGAATGGCCGGGCGATACCTTCTGTAGCAAAGAAGTGTTGGAGAGGTTGAAAGAAAAAAACATCATCGATATCGACGATGCGTTTGTACGCCGTTTCGGATTGCTTCCCGATGTTTGAGTTGCATCGTTTATGTCAAAAGAACGCAATTATGGAGAAAAAAGGTCGGATTTAATATCACCTTAAAGAAAATTGGATACACTATCCAAACAATAAAAATTATCATTAAAGGAAAGTGCAATGTTGGTAACGAAAAAAGCTCCCGATTTTACGGCTGCGGCGGTTCTGGCGGACGGAACGATCGACGAAAACTTCAATCTTTACGAAAATTTCGGTGAAAAAGGGACGGTTGTCTTTTTCTATCCGCTCGATTTTACGTTTGTTTGTCCCTCCGAGATTATCGCGTTTTCTCACAGATACGAGGAATTCCAAGAAAGAGGCGTTAACGTTATCGGCGTTTCGGTAGACAGCCAATTCTCTCACTTCGCATGGAGAGAAACCCCGGTGGAAAAAGGCGGTATCGGTCGTATCAACTTCCCATTGGTCGCCGATTTGACTAAGCAGATTTCCAGAGATTACGACGTGCTTCTCGACGAGTCGGTCGCATTGAGAGGTTCTTTCTTGATCGATACCGACGGTACGGTCAGACACGCCGTCATCAACGATTTGCCGCTCGGTAGAAACGTCGACGAGATGCTTCGTATGATCGATGCGATGCAGTACACCAACGAGCACGGCGAAGTTTGTCCCGCGGGATGGCAAAAAGGTCAAGAGGCGATGAAACCCGACGCGGAAGGTGTCGCGGAGTACTTGGCGAAACACGCCGAAGAGCTCTAATCAAAAAGAGTCGCACCGAAAGAAGCGTTCTTCTTCGGCGCATTCTACATAGTTTTATCAAAAAGTGTGTACAATGCGCCAAAGCAGCTGCAAGGAAGAGTCTATGACACACTATGCCACGATGCTCAAAGAGAGCGGTCTCAAATCGACCTTTCAACGTATGAATATCCTCAGCGTCATCGACAAATACGGTCATATGGCGGTAGACGATATCTACGAAGAGGTCATCAAGGTACATCCGTCGCTTTCGCTTGCCACCGTTTACAAAAATATCTTGTTGATGAAAGAAAAAGGGGTGCTTGTAGAGGTCCCCATCATGGGTAAAAAGCCCAAATACGAATTGGCGAAAGAGGATCATATCCATCTGATTTGCACCGAGTGCGGCAACGTCGAGGATAAGCACTGTATGGATATGACCGAAAAAGCCTTTGCGTCGTTGAGCGATCAAGAAGCCTTCAGACTCGAACGCAGACAGGTCAACCTCTACGGCGTATGCCAAAAATGCCGCATGGAAGCGGCCTCCTAACGCGCCAACGCTTTAGAGCTACGTTTTTGCCTGCAAACGCACGACAAAAGTCATACCGCCTTTTCGTTGAGATATTTTTGCATGATGTACGATTTCATCGACAATAAAGCGGTGTTGTCGCGAAACATCTTTCATCTTTTCATGTTTTATTCTTTCACCCTTAACCCTCCACTCATCACTAAAATTCTCGGTTTCTCATTGCTCATTGCTCATTTAAAAAAACCGAAACCCTTAACCCTTCACTCATCACTCTTCGGTTCCTCATTACTCATTATTAAAGATCGCCGATCCGATCCTTACCATATTCGAACCGCACTTGATAGCCAATTCGTAGTCGCCGCTCATACCCATCGAACAGACGGTCGCACCGTCGTTTTGTAGCGTTTCGTAGATGCGTCGGGTCGTCTCGAAGCTCTTGCGGATTTCATTTTGATCGTCGGTATGCGCGCCGATGGTCATCACGCCTTTGAGTTCGATCGTATCGAACCTTTCGGCGATTTCGCGATAGATGTCGATTGCCGCTTCGGGAGCGACCCCCGCCTTACTCTCTTCGCGCGCGGCGTTAATTTGCAACAGTGCGGGCATCGTACGTCCTTTGGCTTCGAGGCGTTTGTGCAGCGCTTCGGCAAGTTCTATCGAATCGAGCGAATGGAGCAAAAAGGGATTGGCGTCGATAAGATGGTTGATCTTGTTTTTTTGAAGTCTGCCTATCATATGCCACTCCAAAGGCAAATCGTCAAGGACTTCGGCGCGTTCTTTGAGCTGCTGCACACGGCTCTCGCCGAAGGCGCGTTGTCCCAAATCGTAAAGCGTGCGGATATTTTCCGTTTCGGTATATTTGGTAACGATGACGAGTTTGACGATATGGTGTTCGCTCACCGTGATACGCGCTTGTTCGATATTCCAGATCACTTCGTCGAGGTTCTTTCGTAATTGCTCGGTAGAGAGTATCATTGTCGGTTTCCTTGATATGTGGCAAGTTTTGGGATTATTGTATCATGTGTTGTTAAAATCGAGATTGGCGGTGCGAAAACGATAGAGGATGATGGAGGCGGCTACGGCGATATTGAAACTTTTGATACCCGGCTCCATTTCGATGGCGATCGTTTCGTCGCAAAGGGCGAGAATGTCGGGCGAAAGACCTTTCTTTTCGTGTCCGAGTACGATAACGTAGCGTTCGGGTACGACGACGCGCGAAAGGGGTGTGGCGTCGGGGGTCACTTCTGCGGCAAAGAGGCGATAACCGAGCGATTTGAGACGCGAAAGGGTGGAGAGCGGATCGTCATAAAGGCTATAGCGCACTCTGGCGATGTGTCCGGTAGAGATACGCACGGCGCGGCGGTTATAGGGGTGAGGGCCTTGTTCGGGTAGCAAATATCCCGTCGCACCGAGTGCGGCGGCGGAGCGGGCGATGGCGCCGATATTGTCGGCTTTGGAGATTTCGTCGAGCATGACGATGCGATTGCCGAGCGCTTCGATGGGCGAGGGGGCAGGGCGATAGGCGTGCATCATGACATTGTGATGGATTTTGTGTCCGACGATCTTTTCGATTTCGCTGCGAGGTGCGACGTAGGCTTGCGGGATCTCGAAACGCGCTAAAAACACGGCGTTATCTTTATAAAAACGTTCGGTCGCCAGCAAGCTTTGGATACGCACGCCCTCTTGCATCAAAAGCTTGACGACATGCGGACTGTCGGCAACAAACGAACCGTCGGCGCGAAAGGCGTTTTCGCGAAAGGAGCGGTAGATTTCGAGTCTGGGATCGTCGATACGGGTGACGGGAATCAACTTCATACGGTATTGTAACCAAGTAGCCATAATAAAACAAAAAATCTTTTGAAAAGCGTTAAAAGTTGATTGACATTGACTAAAGGTTTTTGATATAATACGTTTAAAATTTTAAGGGTTATGTGTTACAATACCACCATAACGATAGGATAGGAAGATGGCAAAGAGTTTGTACGAAACATTGGGCGTCAGCGAAAACGCAACGGCCGACGAAATCAAAAAAGCATATCGCAAATTGGCGAGAAAATATCACCCGGATATCAACAAAGATCCGGAGGCGCAAGAGAAATTCAAAGAGATCAACGCCGCATACGAGGTGTTGAGCGATCCCGAGAAAAAAGCGCAATACGATCAGTTCGGCGATCAGATGTTCGGTGGACAAAATTTCCACGATTTCGCCAGAGCGCAAGGCAGCGCGGGTATCGATCTCGAAGAGTTGCTTAGACAGATGTTCGGCGGCGGTGCCGCGGGCGGCTTCGGCGGTAGTGCCGGAGGCTTCGGCGGTTTCGGCGGTTTCGGCGGCGGTGCCGGCGGCGGATTCGGGGGTGCGTATCGTACGCCCGATCTGGATATCCATGCGCGTATTACGGTGCCCTTTTTGGTCGCCGTCAACGGCGGAAAACATCATATCTCCGTCAACGGAGAGAGTTTCGATATCAAAATCCCCGCCGGTATCAAAAGTGGCGAGACGCTGCGCGTACGCGGCAAAGGAAAAAGCTATCAAGGACACCGCGGAGATTTGCTCATCAAGGTCGAAGTGGCCGATTCGCCCGAATACGAGCGCAAAGGCAACGACCTTTACAAAAAGATAGATATCCCGCTCAAAACGGCGCTTTTCGGCGGCAAAGTACAGGTGCAAACACCCGAAAAAGAGGTAACGCTCAAAGTCCCCAAAAACACCAAAAACGGACAGAAGTTCCGCTTGAAGGGAAAAGGCGTGCCCGATCGCAAAACGGGACTGAAGGGTGATTTGTATCTGATCGCCAACGTCGTGTTGCCCGATGTGGACAGCTTGGAACCCGAACTGAAAAAGATGTTGGAAGAGAAACTTTGATAAATCAAAGGAGCGTGCATGCACAGTTACGACGAACCGGTCTATCTTATCTCCGTAGTGGCTTCGATGCTCAATATCCACCCCCAGACGCTTAGACAGTATGAGCGCGAGGGATTGGTCGAACCCGCCCGTACGCAAGGGCGCATGCGTCTTTATTCGCAACGCGATATCGACCGAATGAAACTCATTTTGCGTTTGACGCGTCAAATGGGGGTCAATCTGGCGGGTGTAGATATCATCTTGCAGCTCAAAGAGCAAATCGACGAGATGCAAAAGGAGATCGACGCGCTACGTGAAGAGCTTAGCAACGTCAACCGCAACGGTGCGGTGCAAAAGGGAAAAGCGCTCGTTAGAAAAAACAGCTACGATATCATTATTTTCGAAGAGTAAACGCCCGTTTACGGATAAAAATGGCTTTGTAGACCCGAAAAGGCGCTTTGGACGAAGCCCATCGATTTTTGGGCAAACTGCTCGAAAAAAGCTTCTATCTTTTTCTTTTTCTTCCAGACGGGATCTTTTACATGTGCCAGTTTTGCCGTGAGCGCACGCGCCTCTTGTAGCGTACCTACTTCGTCTACGAGTCCCACGCGTTTGGCTTCGGCGCCGAGAAAAATATGCGCGTCGGCAAATTCGTCGCTACGATTGAGATCGAGATGCCTTGCCGCGGCGACCTCGGAGAGGAAAAGACGGTAGGTTTGTTGTGTGATTTTTTCGAGTTCGGCGCGCTCTTCGGGCGTCCACTTACGCGTCGGCGTGCCCGCTTCTTTGTATTTTCCCGCTTTAACGGTTTGCGATTCGATGCCGATTTTATCCATCAGCGGTTTGATGTTGGCGCTTTGCATAATCACCCCGATGGAGCCGACGATCGCGCCGGGATTGGCGACGATTTTTCGCGCGTAGATGCTACTGTAGTAGCTGCCGCTCGCCATCGTGCCCGCGGCATAGGCAACGACGGGTTTGGTTTCGTTGAGTTTTCTGACGGCACGGGCTATTTCGATGGACGGCGCTACGGCGCCGCCCGGAGAATCGACGCGTAAAAGCACCCCTTTGATGCGTTTGTCTTTGCGCGCTTTTTCTATCGCTTCGAGGATCGGATCGGGCGAGACGATGGGACCGCTTAGACGGATCTCTTGGAGGTTTGGCGGCTTGAGCGTCGCCTCTTCGCCGGGTAGGAACAAAAGGACGAGGATAAGAACAAAGAGCAATCCTTTGAAATGCTCACCTATCCATTTGAGTATCGTACCGATTTTACGAAACATCGTGTTCCCTAACGTACGGTATGGGTTTGACCGTTTTCGTCGATATAGAAGGTGTTGCCGTTTTTGTCTTTGTAATATCTGGGTTGCTCACGGCTATGACCGATAGCCGCCCCCGCCGCCGCACCGACGGCGGTACCGATGAGTGTCGCTTTGGTATCGCCGCCGATGAGTTGACCCGCCAAGGCACCCGTACCGGCACCGATAAGCGCGCCTTTGCCGGTTTGGCTTTGAGGCATCAATTCGCCGCAGCCGTTAAAAAGCGTCAATGCGATAATCGGATATGCGAGTTTTTTCATTTCGACTCCTTTTTCAAGAATTATAGCCTATTTTTTTCGGGTATCGTTTCGTTATTTTTCGTTTTCCATGCGATGCAGTCGTAAGTTGATCAGACTCGAAACGATAATCGCCATATAAAACACACCGGTGATCGCTTCGAAATAGACGAAAAATTCGGCGATATGGTTTTTTGGGAGAATATCTCCGTAGCCGAGTGTGGTAAGCGTGACGAAACTGTAGTAGGCCATACGTGCGAAACCCGTTTGCCACCCGGAGGCTTCGACGCCCGAAAAAGCGTGAGGGTCGTAGACGAGGATAATCAGATAGATGACCGTCCAAGCGAGTCCGAAAAGGATATAAAGGGTGATCGAACCGATGATTTTATTGGCGTCTATGACACCTTCAAAGAGCACTTGTTTGAAGGCTTTTGCGATAAAACCGATGAAAAATATCAACAGACTCGAAAGTACGAGAAAGATATACACTTTACTGTTGAAGAGATGTTCGAGAATATTGAAGACGACAAAGACGGGAAGCAACACGAACACGATACGCCGCCAATTCGTATCGGTGTGAAGCGTTCTAATACTGACAACAAGCATCGTAACGATCAGCAAGTTGAATGCGCCCGTGCTGAAAAAGTTCGTAAATTCCGCGACGACGGAGGCGAAAAACAAAAAGAGCAACAAGACAAGAAAAAGATATAGAAAATTGTTGGTTCTATCAAGCGTTTTCATACGGTCGCTTTAGGCGTTTTTGCTTCGAAAAGCGGGGTTTCAAACATTCGGAAGTCGACGTAAAGAGCGTCGCGATGTTTGAAACGTCGTTCTCTCAACTCTGTAAACGATCGGCACGCCGCGAAGATTTTGACGGCTTCGTGTCGTAATCGGGGATGTGACATCCTTTTCCCTTCTGTTGAAAAACGATAAAAATTATAGCATTTAGTGGTTAAAACAATCGGATTTAAATGCGTTACGTTATAATTTAGCCTAAGTAAAACGAAAAGGACGGCGAGTATGGCATTACAAGTAAAATATGTCGGGGCGAAACCGCGTGTTTCGCAACACGGCGTGACGTTCGATAGTACTAAACCGGACAGTTATCTTTTGTTGGCGCCCGCATTGGAGTTGCTCGAAACGCTCGAGAGCCGTCCCGATTCCGGTGAAGCGCGTATCCATACATTGCATGACAAAGCCTATACGCCGCGTGAAATCGAAGAGGCGTTGCATCGGTATTGCGAAGATATCGACGCGCTTTTGGCTTCGGCTCGCGAAAAAACCGACGCTTTGATTGCCGAGTACCGCGACAAAGTGGCGCAAAACGGCAATCTCACGGCGGACGAGCGTACCGCATGGCTTGGTAATATCGACATCATGCGAGACTATTACCTTCAATATATCCTCAACGAAGAGGCCTATCGTTGTTTGCTTGAGAAGATTGCGGCGTTACTGCACCGAGAGCGTATTCGGTATTTGCTTTTTCCGCTTGGACGCAATCTCGGTCTCGTCGCCGACGATCTCGTACGTCTGCTAACCGATAGCAAACCTCCTTATGACGCGATGATTCGTATCGTGGAAAGAGACGACGAACGCTTCGGAATGTTGGATCTGAATCGTCCCGAACCGCTCGATATCTGAGAGAAAGGGTAACGATGCTTGATGCGGTATGGCATTTTTTGGACGAGTCGGCGGAGATATTGCTTTCCGTGGCGTTTCTTGCGCTTGTAGCGCTTTTTGTGTACGACAAATACGTACAACGCGAACATCAACTGCTGATCAACTATCCGGTAATCGGTCGTTTTCGATATCTTTTCGAAGCGCTTCGTGAGCCGTTGAGGCAATATTTCGCCGAAGAGACCTTCTACGAGTCGCGCGACAAGGTCGAATGGGTCTACAAAGCCGCCAAAGACGTACCCAACTATCAATCTTTTTCGGTTTCTCAGCCTTTTTCGGGATCGCGTTTTGTGATCAAACACTCGGTACATGTCAAAAACGACGATGAGGTAAGCGACGATATGAGCGTCGTTTTCGGTGCAAAGCGACCATATCCTTTTATCGCCAAAACGCCGATTATCCGTTCGGCGATGAGTGACGGCGCACTCAGTCCCGAAGCGACGCGCGCGTTCGCTCTTGGAGCGAAGCTTTCCGGTTTTACGCTCAATACGGGCGAGGGAGCGCTCACGTCGAACCATCTCTATACGATGGAAGTCGATGAAAGTAACAAGGCATGCCTCGAGACGATAGAGAGTACGCCGTTTGCGGAGTTTGTCTTTAAAACGGTCGAGTTTTTCTTCAATCGCAATCGTGCCGTCAAAGCCTATCGCCGTATTTTGCTCAAAAACAATCCTACGGCAAACACCTATATTTACGACTCCAAAAGCCATCTGCTCTTTCGCGTGAATTGGAATGCGCCGCTGGAAGCTTTTCCGAAAGAAATTCCCGAATCGTTGCCCGATATCGTCTTTCAGATAAGTTCGGGGCTATACGGCGTAAGGGACGAAAAGGGCGATTTCGACGAAGAACGGTATGCGAAAGTGATGCGTTTTTGTCGTATGACGGAGATCAAAATCGCTCAAGGCGCCAAGCAGACGGGCGGTAAATTGGCGGGATCGAAGGTAACGGCGGATATCGCTTATTATCGCGGTGTGCAAGAGGGTAAAGATCTCTTCTCTCCCAACCGCTTTCCTTACGCCGATACGCCTGAACATCTTTTCGATTTTATCGGTAAGCTTCAAGAGATTTCGGGCAAACCCGTCGGCGTGAAGATCGTGATTTCCGATGCGAAAACGATAGACGAGATGGTAGCCTTTGCCGCGCAACGCAAAAAAGAGGGCAAAGCAATCCCCGACTATGTGGCGGTCGACAGCGGGGAGGGAGGAAGCGCCACCGCCCCGTTGGAGATGATGGAATCGGTGGGGTTGACCACTTACAACGCTCTTTATGTGCTCGATACGGCGTTGCGCAGACACGGTTTGCGCGACAGTGTCAAAGTGGTCGCAAGCGGAAAGATTCTCACCCCCGACGACGTGATCATCACCCTTTCGATGGGAGCCGACGCGGTAGGAATCGCCAGAGGGTTTATGATGAGCGGCGGGTGCATCAGGGCGCGAATGTGTTCGGGATTTGGTTCGCATCAATGCCCCGTCGGTATGGCGACGCAAGATCCGAAGTTGCGCGCTTCTTATCTCGTGCGCAAAAAAGGATACGAAATTGCTAACTATCACCGTAATCTCGTCAAAGGGATGCGTTCGCTTTTGGCAATCATGGGGTATACGAAGCTAAACGAGGTGGGACGACACAATCTCACCTATCGCAGCGAGGACGGAGAGATCTTTTTCGATGTCGACGGTTATTTCGAACGATTCTTGCATCTGTAAGGAGCGTCGGTTTGGGAACGCATACGCATATCGTCGTTTGTCACGAGTGCGACGAGATCGTTAATGTGGTCGATCCGTATAAAGAGGGTAGATACAAATGTCCGCGATGCGGTCATTTGCTCTTTCGACAAAAGCACGGTATGATCGAAAAGATGTTTGCGCTCGGGCTTGCCGCAGCGATTTTGTTCGGGCTTACCAACTACTTTCCGTTTCTCTCTTTCGAAGTGATCGGCAATCGTGCCGAAGCCAATTTTCTTACCAGCGTACAATATTTGATCGAAGAGCAAGAGTGGTTGCTCGCGGTGGCTGTCTTGATGACGACGTTGGTGGTACCTTCTATTCGTATCGCTTTGGTTTTGGCGCTTTTCGGTCCGCTCTATTTCGGCAAAGTGCCCGGTTACGCACCCGGGGTGTTGAAACTACTCGATCAGACGCTGCCGTGGGCGATGGTGGATGTCTTTTTGGTAGGCGTATTCGTTTCGATGGTCAAACTTGTCAAGATGGGGACGGTGATAGCGGGAATTTCGCTTTGGGCGTTTTTGGTGATGGTATTTGTAATGGCGGCGATGCAGACGACTTACAATGCGCATATGGTGTGGGATATCGTCGAGACGGCGCGAAGGAGAGAAAGATGAGAGCGATCGAGGCGGATATGGTTTCGTGTCATGCCTGCCATGCAACGGTACGTATCGGCGAGGACCCGGGCAAAGGTGAGCCGCACTGTCCTCGCTGCGGGGAAGCTCTGGCGTTTCGCGACTATACGAGTATGCAAACGGTATGGGCGTTGGTGATTGCAAGTATCGTTTTTTATATCCCCGCCAACTTGTTGCCGATGATGCACGTGCATACCTTTGCGGGGACGCAGTCCGATACGATTTTGAGCGGGGTACTCTACTTTATGGAGACCGGTTCGTATCTGATTGCGGCGGTGATATTTATCGCGAGTATCGTCGTGCCGATAACGAAAATTTTGATTTTGATCTATCTTTTGGTTTCCGTACAAAAAGGCACTATCGACAATCCGAAGAAAAAGCAAAAGCTTTATCTTTTTACGGAACTTATCGGCAAATGGTCGATGGTGGATGTCTATGTCGTGGCGATAATGATCGCGTTGGTGCATTTCGGCGGGTTGACGCAGATAGAAGCGGCGTCGGGGGCGACCTTTTTTTTGTTGGTCGTCGTTACGACGATGATAGCGGCGATGAAATTCGATGTCAGGTTGATTTGGGATAATGCGCAAAAGGAAAGAGATGGATAAAGAGAAGATTTTACGAGAAGCCGAGATTAAAGAAGCGGTATGGCAAGAGCGTAAAAAAGGGATCTCCGCCGTGTGGATTGTACCGATAGTGGCGCTTTTGATAGGCGGATGGCTCTTTTTCAAATCGTGGAGCGAAAAAGGGCCCGAAATCGAAATCGTGTTCAAATCGGCTGCGGGGATCCAAGCGGACAAAACGGTTATCAAGTATAAAGACATCGTCGTCGGTAAAGTGACCGACGTGCGTTTCGGCAATGCGCTGAAGACGGTACGGGTCAAAGCGCAGCTACAAAAAAACATGAAGCCTTATCTTTCCGAAAATACCCGTTTTTGGGTGGTACAGGCAAAGGTGGGATTCGGCGAGGTACAAGGGCTCGATACGCTACTGTCGGGTGTCTATATCGAAATGGATCCGCAAAAAGGGAAGAAAAAAGTACGTCTCTTCGAGGGGCTTGACAAAATCCCCGTCGTCAGTACCGGAGAAAAGGGAAAAACCTATCTTTTGGAAGCCGACAGTATCGGATCCATCGATGTCGGCTCTCCCGTCTATTTCAAACAAATCAAAGCGGGAAGCGTCGCGTCGTACCGTTTGGATTTCAAACACAAAAAAGTAATGATAGAGGTTTTCATCAAAGAGCCTTTCGATACGCTTATCAACGACAAAACGCGTTTTTACAACGCCAGCGGTATACAAGCCAATATCTCTCCCGACGGTATCAAGATACGTACGGAGTCGTTGGTCGCACTGCTGATGGGCGGTTTGGCATTCGAAAACTTTCCGATACACGGTATAGGAAAACCGGTCAAGAGCGGGCATCTTTTCGCACTCTATCCGTCGCGCGACGAAGCCAAAAAACCCGAATACAAACGCGAGCTCTACTTTTGGGTTTATTTCGACGGTTCGATTCGCGGTTTGACCGAAGGGTCGTCGGTAGAGTTCCGAGGTTTGAAAATAGGAGAAGTGGTCAACTTCAATCTTATCGGCGATACTGATACGGGAGAGTTCAAAATTCCTATTTTGCTGAAAATCGAGCCCGAGCGCTTTACGATAACCGGAAGCAAAAAGGCCGTAGGCAACCGTGTCAACGAAGAGGTGTTTCTCGCTTTGTTGCGCAAGGGATTGAGAGCGGAATTGAAGACGGGTAATTTACTTACCGGCGAACGCTATGTCGATCTGGAGTTTCATACGGACGTATCCCCGATAGAACCGCGAAAAGAGTTCGGGTATTTCGTGATTCCTTCCATACCGGGAACTATCGAGACATTGAAAAGTTCTGTACAAAAGATTGTCGCACGCATAGAAAAAATTCCGTTCGAACAAATCGGTATGGAACTCGAAGGGGTGATGAAGGATCTAAGAACCAAAACGATGCCCTCCGTCGACGCATCGATGCATTCGTTGCAGCGGCTGCTTACGGAGACGTCGCAGATGTTGCGAACCGTACGTAAAAACTTTATCGACAACAATGCCATTATCAACAAAAAGATGTTGAATTTGATAGAGGAAATGACGCGAACGACCAAATCGGTCAAGCATTTGACCGACTATTTGGAGCGTCATCCCGAATCACTTATCAAAGGAAAGTAACATGTGGCGCAAAACGCTTCTTTTTTCCCTTTTT
>JALVPA010000122.1 GCA_027026055.1 Campylobacteraceae bacterium
AAAGACGCTGCTTGCCAACATCGCCTTTATCGAAGAGCTGCTCGGATACGGCGGAAAAGACCCTTACGCCTATTTCCAAATCGGTATCGACCCCGCCCTCAAAGCCGAGATAGAAACGTTGATCGCACAACGTAAAGAAGCCAAAGCCGCCAAAAACTTCGCCAAAGCGGATGCGATACGCGACAAACTCACCGAGATGGGTATCGCCATCATGGATACTCCCGAAGGTACCGTATGGGAAAAAGCATAGCAAAGGATGTGTCACGTGATACGCTACGAAACGCTTAAAAAGATACTTTTTAGATTCGATCCCGAAACGGCGCACACATTGGCGGGATTGGCTTTACGCGCGTCCGGTTATTGTCCGCCGTTGCAACGCCGTTTTGCCAAACGCTATTTTATCGACGATGCGATGTTGCATCAGAAATTTTTCGGAAGAGTCTTTCGCAACCCCGTCGGTTTGGGTGCGGGATTCGACAAAAACGGTCAATACGTCACCGCCATGCCGATGCTCGGTTTCGGCTTTACCGAGATAGGCACCGTCACACCCAAACCCCAACCGGGCAACCCCAAACCGCGCCTTTTTAGGCTTGTAGAGGATCGCTCCTTACAAAACGCGATGGGTTTCAACAATCGCGGTATGGGCTATATGATCGAACAACTCGAAAAACTCTACTTTTTCGACTATCCGATCGGCATCAATATCGGCAAAAACAAAACCACTCCCGAGGTGCAAGCGATCGAAGACTATCGCACCCTTTTTCACGCCTTCAAACCCTACGGCGATTATGTCGTCGTCAATATCTCTTCGCCCAACACCCCCGGACTGCGCGATTTGCAAAACGAAGCGTTCGTCAAAACCCTTTTCGAAGAAGCCCGAAAAATCACCGACAAACCGGTACTGCTCAAAATCGCTCCCGATATGGCGGTCGAAGAGGCGCTTCATCTGTGTCAAAGCGCAATAGATGCGGGTGCGGCGGGCATCATCGCCACCAACACGACGATCGACTACTCCCTCACCCCGCACGCCAAAGATTTCGGCGGCATCTCCGGCGCGTTGCTCAAAGAAAAATCTTACGCGCTCTTTCGCGAAATCGGCAAGGCGTTTTACGACAAAACCTTGTTGATATCCGTAGGCGGTATCGATTCGGCGGAAGAAGCGTACAGGCGTATCAAAGCGGGCGCCTCGCTGATACAGGTCTATTCGATGCTGATCTACGAAGGCCCCAAGCTCATTCGCGATATCAACGCGGGTTTGGTCGAATTGTTAAAAAAAGAGGGATATACTCACATCTCCGAAGCCGTCGGCGCGGAGTGGCGACACCGGTGAAGAACCAATAGTGAATAGTTTTGGTTTGCTTTGCCTTCGGCAAAGCCTCTTGTTGTATAAAGGATTGTCATGCAAAAAACGCTACAGACACTAAAAGATATACTTTATCCACTTTTCACCCTTCACTCTTCGCACTTCACTCTTCGCACTTCACTCTTCACCCTTCACTCTTCACTCTTCACTAAAACAGCACTTGTGCTGTTATCATCAGGAGCACTTATGGCAAACTCGTTACCCGAACACTATAGCAAAACCTTAGATAACGGCCTTCAAGTCGTCGTCATCCCGATGCACAACGAATCGGGAGTCATCACCACCGACATCTACTACAAAGTCGGCAGTCGCAACGAAATCTTGGGACAGACCGGTATGGCGCACATGTTGGAGCATCTGAGCTTCAAATCGACGGAAAAACTCAAAGAGGGAGAATTCGACGTCATCGTCAAACGCCACGGCGGCGTCAACAACGCTTCGACGGGATTTGACAAAACCCACTACTTTATCAAAACGGCTTCCAAAAACCTCGATATGACTTTTGAACTTTTCGCCGAACTGATGCACAACCTCAAACTCACCGACGAAGAGTTCCAAAGGGAACGCGACGTCGTCGCAGAAGAGCGTCGATTGCGCACCGACAACAATCCGATGGGTTATCTCTATTTCCGTCTTTTCAATACCCATTACGTCTATCATCCCTACCATTGGCTTCCCATCGGATTTATGCACGATATTCTCAGCTGGAAGATCGAAGATATCCGTACTTTTTACCGTCGCTACTACCAACCCAAAAACGCCATTTTGATCGTGGCGGGCGACATCGATCCCGAAACGGTATTTAAACGGGCGAAGCACTACTTCGGCGCCATACGAAACACGCACGAAATCCCCGAAGTGACCGCCGTAGAACCGCCTATAGACGGCGCCAAACGCGCCGTACTTCACAAAGAGGGCAACTCGGTCGATACGATCGCGATCGCCTATCCGATACCCGATTTCGAACACGAGGATCAAGTCGTACTCTCGGCTATCAGCCATATCCTCAGCGTCGGCAAAAGCTCCAGATTCGAAAAGGATTTGGTACACGACAGGCATCTTGCCAACCAAATCTACGGCTACAATATGGAGATGAAAGATCCCGGCGTTTTTCTGATCATGGCGATGGCCAATCCCGGCGTAAAGATCGAAACGCTCGAAAAGGCGATTCTCGACGAAATCGAACGTCTCAAACGCGAAGGGGTCGGCGAAGAGGAGCTGCGCAAGGTCAAAATCAACACCAAAGCGGAGTTCTTCTTTTCACTCGAAAACTCGGCGACGGTCGCTTCGCTTTACGGCGATTACCTTGCCAAAGGCAACCTCCAACCTTTACTTGATTATGAAGAGAAATTGGATAAAATAACACCCGACGATATACGACGCGTGGCAAATAAATATTTCGACCACAACCGTTCGACG
Source organism: Campylobacteraceae bacterium (assembly GCA_027026055.1). Lineage (GTDB taxonomy): Bacteria > Campylobacterota > Campylobacteria > Campylobacterales > Sulfurovaceae > JALVPA01. The sequence continues at coordinate 2,783 of JALVPA010000122.1, forward strand.
ACCGTCATTCTCGTCAAAGACGAAAAATGACGACAATCTCGACACTAAAAACACAGCAATCAGGATAGCGAATGAACCGATATATCACAGGCGCCACGACGGCGCTTATCACCCCTTTTAAAAACGGCAAACTCGACGAAGCGTGTTACGCCAAACTCATCAAACGCCAAATCGACAACGGCATCGACGCCGTCTGTCCCGTTGGCACGACGGGCGAGAGCGCGACTTTAACGCACGACGAGCACAAACGCTGTATCGAAATCGCCGTGGAGGTCTGTAAAGGTACCGACACCAAGGTCCTTGCCGGTGCGGGTAGCAACGCCACCCACGAGGCGATCGATATCGCCAAACACGCCGAAAGCTGCGGTGTGGACGCGATTTTCTCCGTCAGCCCTTACTACAACAAGCCGAGCCAGGAAGGACTCTATCAGCACTACAAAGCGATCGCCTCCGCCGTGGAAGTGCCCTTTATGCTCTATAACGTGCCGGGGCGCACCGGTGTCGACATCCTCCCCGATACCGTCAAACGTCTTTGCGACGACGTCCCTAATATCATGGGCATCAAAGAGGCGACGGGGTCAATCGAACGCACCGTCGAACTCTTGGCGAAAGTGCCCGATCTTTACGTCTTTAGCGGCGACGACGCAATCGACTTTCCTATCCTCGCCAGCGGCGGTAAAGGAGTCACCTCCGTCACCTCAAACCTTTTGCCCGACTATAAAGCCAAACTGGTACACGCTGCACTTGCGGGGGATTTCAAAACCGCCAAAGCGCTTAACGACGATCTTTTCGCTATCAACAAGGTACTCTTTTGCGAAAGCAACCCCATTCCTATCAAAGCGGCGATGTATATTGCGGGACTCACCGAGACCTTGGAGTATCGTTTGCCGCTTGTGCCGCCAAGTAGCGAAAACATGCGCAAAATCGAAGAGACGATGAAACATTACAGTATCGTAGGAGTAGCCTAATGAGCGATATGAAAGGAAAAACCCTCGTTATCACGGGTGCGACCAAAGGGATAGGCAAAGCGATTGCGGAGAAGTTCGCAAAAAACGGCGTCAATGTCGCCTTTACCTACAATTCCAACAAAGAAAAAGCCGAAGCGCTTGCCAAAGAGTGGGAAGATCGCTACGGTATCAAAGCGCGTGCCTATGCACTGGATATTTTGCAACTTGACCAATTCAAACCGCTTTTCGAAGCGATCGACGAGGATTTCGAGCGTATCGACTTTTTCGTCAGCAACGCCATGATCTACGGACGCTCCGTCGTAGGCGGCTATGGCAAATTTATGAAACTTCGTCCCGAAAAAGGATTGACCAATATCTGGACGGCCACGGTGGGCGCTTTCGTCAAAGGTGCGCAAGAAGCCGCCAAACGCATGAAAGAGGTAGGCGGCGGTTCGATCGTCACGCTCAGCTCCACGGGCAATCTCATCTATATCGAAAACTACGCCGGCCACGGCACCAACAAAGCCGCCGTCGAAGCGATGGCCCGCTACGCCGCCGTGGAACTCGGC